>DAOVYU010000347.1 GCA_030635465.1 Bacteroidales bacterium
ACCTTGCAGGTGGAGGTTCTATGCTTAGAGGACTGGATAAACGTTTGCATTTAAAGACAAAACTGCCGGTACATGTAGCTGAGGATCCTTTACGAGCTGTGGCCAGGGGAACAGGTATTGCGCTTAAAAATTTCGACCGGTTTACTTTCCTTATCAAATAAAGGAAAACAATAAGATATTTCTTAATTTTTTGGAATTAATTCTACAAAGTGCGGCACCTGTTTGCATATATCATAAAACATTACTTTTTTTTCCTGTTTCTATTTCTGGAAATTATTGCATTTTCTTTTATTGTACAAAATAATTATCAGCGAGCTACCTTTTTAAACTCATCCGGTCGGGTTACAGGAACCGTCTTTAATACATTCAATAATATTGCCGAATATTTTACACTGAAAAAATCTAACATTATCCTTGTTGATGAGAATGCCCGTTTAAGTGAATCACAAATTGAAGCATTTCGGACAACAGATACAATGGTTTATTTTCAACATGATTCGTTATTTAAATATATTAGTGCAAAAGTGATCAGTATTACAATTAATAAGCAGAAAAATTACCTGATGCTGAATAAAGGCAAATTGCATGGTATTGAAAAAGATATGGGGGTAATAACTTCCAATGGTATTGTTGGTACAGTGATTGACGTGTCGGATAATTTTTCAAGGGTAATGTCAATCCTCCACGAGAATAATAAGATAAATGCTCGGATTAAGAAAAATGATCACATAGGAAATGTTGAATGGGATGGGAAATATTATGGTCAGGGATTATTGACAGATATACCGACACATGTTAACCTTTACAAAGGAGATACAATAATTACAAGCGGGAATTCATTTATTTTCCCTGAAGGAATATTGGTCGGAACAGTGGATGAAAATATAGTTGATAAAGGAGACAAGTTCAATAAGGCAAAAATTAATTTTTCTGTGGATTATAACAGTTTATACTATGTTTATGTGATTGTTAATTTAATGAAAGAAGAGCAATTAAACCTGGAAACCCAAAACGATACAGATGAGCAATAGTTTTTTAGGAAATATCATTCGTTTTGTCGTTTTAATATTGTTACAGGTATTGATCCTTGATAATATAAATTTCTGGGGTCATATTAATCCATATTTGTATGTCTACTTTATTTTATTACTTCCCTTTGAAGTTTCGGGTTGGCTATTGTTAATTTCTTCATTTGCTCTGGGATTTAGTATTGATCTTTTTTCAGGAACATTAGGAATGCACACAGCCTCATCTGTATTAATGGCATTCTTCCGTCCCATAATAATTAGAAGTATCGGATCTAACAAAGAATATGAATCTGGCATGCAGCCCTCAATCCATGATCTTGGATTTAGATGGTTTTTAACCTACTCTTTGATCTTGATTTTTATTCATCACCTCGCTCTTTTTTATATTGAGGTATTTCGCTTATCAGGATTCTTTAGCACACTGCAAAGGGTAATCTATAGTACCATATTTACAACGATCTTAGTAATTATTACACAATATCTTTTTTACAAACCTTCAAAAAAATAAGATTTTAAAATCCAGTTTTCTTTTAACAAAAAAAATTCTTATATTTGAGTTTTATTCAAAATGAACATTAAAGAATTTTTACTTGTTCAATTGAATATAAAATTAATATGGATTACTTTAAACAAACCAAGAAAGAACTAATTGCTGAACTTGACAAATTGAACGAAAAAATTAAAGACTTTTCGAACAAGAAGCAAGAAGATCAGTACCGTAAACTATTCAATTTCTCCCCAAATGGAATTCTTCTGGAAGATGCTACAGGTACTATCATTGATGTAAATCCTGCCTTTTGTGAAATGATGGGTTATACATTCAAAGAATTAATTGGCAATAAAATCCATATGTTGACACATCCTGATGTGTTTGATCTGGTTGATAAAAACATTCAGAAAATACTTAAAGGGAAAAAGCTCAAACACATAGAAAAAAGTATTAAAAAAGACGGCACCATTACTTTCATGGAACTAAATGAAAGCAAATTTAACCTTCCCAATGGAGAAACAGGGATTATTTGCATTGCCGAAGATATTACTGATCGTGTTAATGTCCAGGAAGCTCTTTTGATATCAGAAGAAAGTTATAAAGGTCTGTTCAATACTGCCACTGACGCCATTTACATCCAAGACAAAGAAGGCAGGTTTGTAGACGTTAATATGGGAGCAGTAAGGATGTATGGTTATCCCAGAGATTATTTTATCGGTAAAAGCCCGGAAATTTTATCTGCACCTGGTAAAAATGACATGAATGCTACTGTTAAACTACTAAAAAAAGCTTTTAATGGTGAACCCCAAAAATTTGAATTCTGGGGCATTGACAAAAACAGGCGAATTTTTCCCAAAGAAGTAAGACTAAATAAAGGAAGCTATTTTGGCGAAGAAGTGGTGATTGCGTTTGCCCAGGACATTAGCGAACGCAAACAAGCCATGGAAGCCCTCAAAGAAAGTCAACGACAAATAGCCACTTTGTTGGGTAATTTACAAGGAATGGCATACCGATGCCTCAACGATAAAAACTGGACCATGGAGTATGTCAGTGAGGGTGGGGTTGAGCTTACCGGTTTTAACCCTGAAGATCTGATATGTAATAATAAAATTTCATACAATCAATTGATCCATCCAGACGATCAGGAAATGGTATGGAACAAAATACAAAAGGCACTTCGAAAAAATCAATCTTTTAAATTATCCTATCGCATTAATACAAAAGATAAAAAAGAAAAATGGGTATTTGAACAGGGAATTGGAATTTATTCAAGCGATGGTAAATTAATTGCCCTGGAAGGATTTATTACCAATATTACAGAACGTAAACATGCTGAACAAGAGATTCGCAAATTGTCCAGGTCTGTAGAACAAAGCCCAACCATTGGTGGAACGATGGCGAAATTGGATCGAACATTCCCCACCGACGACTGTGCCATTTGAATATTGGGACCTGTGATGTTAGAAGTCCAGCGCGACAAAAATATTGAGCTCTTCACACTCGCCGATGTTACGAATATCGACGGCTATATAGGTAAC
>DAOVYU010000052.1 GCA_030635465.1 Bacteroidales bacterium
AAAATAAAATCCCTGTTTCTGGTACACTTAACTCTGTTTTGGGGATATGCAGGATAGCATACAAATCATTTTCTGAGATATTCTTTTTAGCAGTTTCCAGGTCTTCTTCAAGAGGAATGAATAAAAGATTATCGGTATTTTCAAATGAATCAATAAATAATCCTGTTTCATCAATTATTCCTATAGTTTTGATATCTCCTTCCATTTGAGCCACATAGATAGGTACAATAAACAAAGCTGCCATTAATAAAGGACCGAGTAAAGTCATAATAACAAATGACTTCTTTTTTACACGGGTCAAATATTCACGTTTTATAATTAATGGAATTTTGTTCATTTTTTTAAACTATATAGTATTTCCTTTAACTTTAGAAATAAAGATATCATTCATTGTTGGTAATATTTCATTAAATGAGATTACCGTTACACAAGGCAGGATCAGAGACAATAAATCGTTTTGATCTTTACCATTTAATAATTTAATCTTAGCTATGTGAAAGTCCTCAATTAAATTATCACTAATAATTTCGAAATCTTTTCCAAGAATGGAATCAATATCTTTCTTTGCATTGGTATATGAAAGTTCAAAAGTATTTGACTTGTATTCCTGTTTAATGGCTTTAACACTTCCATCCAAAATCTTCTTAGCATTATCAATCAAGGCAATATGATCACATAATTCTTCAACAGATTCCATATTGTGGGTAGAAAAAATAATTGTAGCACCGCGTTCCTTAATAGCTAAAATCTCATCTTTCAGGAGGTTTACATTGATGGGATCAAATCCGCTGAAAGGTTCATCAAAAATGATCAACTCCGGTTCATGAATAACAGTTACAATAAACTGGACTTTCTGCTGCATTCCTTTCGACAGTTCCTCTACCTTTTTATTCCACCAGGGTTGGATCTCAAATTTCTCGAACCAGAACTTTAGTTTTTTTTGGGCTTCGGATTTTGAGAGGCCTTTTAACTGAGCCAGATATAATGCCTGCTCACCAACCTTCATTTTCTTATATAAACCTCTTTCTTCAGGTAAATAGCCAATTTGATGAATGTGTCGAGGTTGTAATTTATCTGATTGAAAAAAAAGCTGGCCACTATCGGGTGCAGTAATCTGATTGATGATTCTGATCAGGGTAGTTTTGCCAGCACCATTTGGGCCTAATAATCCAAAAATACTATTTTCAGGCACTACAATACTAACCTGATCAAGTGCTTTATGATTGGCGAATTGTTTGGTTACATCTTTGGCCTCAAATAGGACAGCCATTTATTTAGTATTTAATTAAAATATTTTTACTTATTTATTGTGTAAAATATTCTCGCATCCTGGAAAAGAAACTTTTATCTTTTGCAGTTGGATCGGGAATAAAATTAGGTGATTTACCCAACTTCTCCAAAATTTCGCGTTCTTCTTTTGATACACTCTTGGGGGTCCACACATTTATATTTACAAGTAAATCCCCACTTCCATAAGAATTCAATGAAGGCAATCCTTTGCCTTTTAGTCTTAAAACTTTACCTGCTTGTGTTCCGGGGGTAATCTTAATGCGTGCTTTTCCTTCTAATGTAGGCACATCAATTGTTGCACCAAGTGAAGCATCTGTAATACTGATAAAAACATCATGTAACAAATTTCTACCATCTCTTAAAAAATTCTCATCCTCCTGTTCTTCAATTAGAATGATCAAATCACCTGCTACTCCTGCCCGTGCGCCAGCATTTCCTTTGCCACTCATGGATAATTGCATTCCATCTTCAACTCCGGCAGGAATTTTTATGCTGATAACCTCTTCACCTTTTACAATACCATCACCTGTACATGCAGGGCATTTGTTGACAATTGTCTGACCTTCTCCACCACAAGTAGGACAAGTAGAGGATGTCTGCATTTGACCCAGGAAAGTATTGGTTACCCTGGTTACAGAGCCTGTACCGTGACATGTGCCGCATGATGAGTATGAGGAACCACCTTTCGATCCGGTACCACTACAGGTATTACAGCCAACATATTTATTAACCTTTATTTTTTTCTCAGCTCCTTTTGCAATCTCAGCAAGGGTAAGGTTAACTTTAACCCTCAGGTTTGAACCTTTATTGACCCTTCTTCGCCTTTGTCTTGTTCCACTGCTAAATCCACCAAATCCACCGAAACCTCCTCCAAATGCATCTCCGAAAATGTCACCAAACTGGCTGAAAATATCATCCATTGACATATGATATCCGTTAGCACCAGCAGCTCCTCCAACACCTGCATGTCCGAATTGATTATAGCGTTGACGTTTTTCAGCATTGCTTAATACTTCGTATGATTCCGCGGCTTCTTTAAATTTTTCTTCAGCTTCTTTATTATCCGGATTTTTATCGGGATGGAATTTCAAAGCCATTTGACGGTAAGCTTTTTTTATTTCACTTTCCGAAGCATCTTTTGAAACCCCTAGAACCTCGTAATAATCTCTTTTTGACATGCTATATATTTGCCGTTATTGTGTTCTGTTATTATAATACAATTTGGAATAGTTTGTTAAGCCTATTGCCCAATTACAACTTTTGAAAACCGGATGACTTTGTCATGCAATTGATATCCTTTTTCAATTTCATCCACAACTTTACCTTTCAGATCATCAGAAGGAGCAGGGATTTGCGTAATTGCTTCATGAAAATCAGTATCAAACTCATTGCCTTGAGTTTCGATGGGTTTTAATCCCTTTTTCTCTAAAGTGTTCTTGAATTTGTTATAAATCAAGTCCATTCCATCTTTGATGGTATCACAATCTTCGGATGCTTCATTTGATTTAATAGCACGTTCAAAATCATCCAATACGGGTAATAAATCAATAATTATTTCTTCGGAAGCTGTTTTACTTAATTCAATCCGTTCCTTAATCGTTCTTTTCCTATAATTGTCAAATTCAGAATAGAGTCTTAAATATTTATCATTGATTTCATTCACTTTTTCTTCCAACTCTTTTTCCTTAGATACTTTTGTCTTTTTTGCAGCACGTTTCTTTTTTGATGAACTTTCTTCTTTCTCTTCTAGTTCAATTGAAGATTCCTTAGTTGATTCAGGGGTCTTCGCATTTTCCTGAACTTCATTGTCTGCTTCTTTTATATCCTGTTTTTTCTTTTTTGTCATTCGTCAATCAATCGTTAAAATAAAATTTATGATTTCTTAGCGTCGGATGTCTATCAAATGTTTTGCCAATATTGATTTTGCGTCAATGTGGCAGATAACAAAATGTGATACTAAATATGGGTGACAAAATTAATGAGGATTGGGTTGAATGGCCATAAAAAAAGCTCCGTGATTAAACGGAGCTTTTATCTTGTCAATATCTAATTTTATTCTATTATGCGCATTTTGTAAAACGACCTGTAAACAAAAAATAATGCAACGGCCAGGAAAAAATATCCAATGTAAGGCGCTATACTTCTGAATTGAGGGGCTATTGCAATCTCCATAGCTAACAAACCGAACAATGTAGTAAATTTAATTACAGGATTTAATGCGACAGAGGAAGTGTCTTTGTACGGATCACCTACCGTATCACCTACTATCGAAGCAGCATGCAATTCTGTTCCTTTTTCTTGCATGTCTACTTCAACCACTTTTTTGGCATTATCCCAGGCACCACCAGCATTGGCCATAAAAAGAGCCTGGAATAATCCGAAAAATGCAATGGAAAGTAGATAACTTATAAATAGGGAAACAGGGGCATTTGAATGGACAGGAGATGATATGAAAGCAAATGCCAAAGCAAAAGAGAAAATAGCAATAAAAATATTCCACATCCCTTTTTGAGCATATTGGGTACATATTTTAACCACCTGACGTGATTTCTCCACATCGGCTTTTTTTGGTGCATTGGGATCAAGGTTAATATTATGCTTAATAAACTCAACAGCTCTTGCAGCTCCTGTTGTAACAGCCTGAATTGAAGCGCCTGTAAACCAGTAAATGACTGCACCGCCAAGCAAGAATCCCATAACAGTATATGGATTAAGCAGGTTTAAGATTTCAGCGGGATCTATACCAAGTGTATGTTTAATAACCAGGATAAGTGAGAAGATCATGGTAGTAGCTCCCATAACAGCAGTACCAATCAATACGGGCTTTGCTGTTGCTTTAAACGTATTTCCTGCACCGTCATTGGCTTCCAGATAGTATTTTGATTTTTCAAAATCAGGTGTAAAGCCAAATTCTTTTTCAATTTCAGGAGTCACTTCCTTTTGGTTTTCTTCAATAAGTGAAAGTTCATAGATGGATTGTGCATTATCAGTTACAGGGCCGTAGCTGTCAACAGCTATTGTTACTGGACCCATTCCCAACATACCGAACGCTACCAAACCAAATGCAAAAATAGAAGGAAATATCATGAAATTGTCAAGGCCGTAAGTGCTTGCAAAATAAGCAATAGACATCAATAAAAAGAATACCATTCCTATCCAGAATGCGCTGAAATTACCGGATACCAAACCAGATAAAATATTTAAAGAAGCTCCGCCTTTTTTTGAGGCCTCTACCACTTCTTTGACGTGGGTGGATTTTGGGCTGGTGAACATTTTTGTAAATTCAGGAATCAAAGCAGCTCCCAATGTGCCAGCACTAATAATGACCGAAAGGGAAATCCAGAGGTTATCCGGCAGGCTTCCGATAAGTAAATAACTGGCTGCAAAAGTAATAATGATTGAAAATATGGATGTTATCCAAACCAGTGATGTAAGCGGTTTTTCAAAATCAAGGTCATCTGCATTTTGATATTTCGCTTTGGTCAGGAATCCGTTTATCCAAAAAGACAAAATAGAGGTAACAATCATTAAAATACGCATTACAAATATCCATGACAACAATTGAATCTGGTACTCAACATTGGTTATAGCCAACAATATAAATGCGATCAAAGCAACACCGGTCACTCCATATGTTTCAAACCCATCTGCGGTTGGTCCAACACTATCACCTGCATTATCACCAACACAGTCAGCTATAGTACCTGGATTTCTTGGGTCATCTTCCCCAATTTTAAAGATTACTTTCATTAAGTCAGATCCGATATCAGCAATTTTTGTAAAAATTCCACCTGCTATCCTCAATGCTGAAGCGCCAAGCGATTCACCAATAGCAAAACCAATAAAGCTGGCGCCTGCATATTCACCTGGAACAAACAACAGGATAATTAACATTATCATTAACTCAAGTGATACCAGTACGACACCGATACTCATCCCGGCACCTAATGGAATATTCAGCAATTTGATCGGTTTTCTTTCCAGGGAAGCAAAAGCCATTCTTGAATTAGCTAATGTATTCATCCTGATGCCAAACCATGCTACACTGTAAGAACCTAAGATCCCTACAATTGTCCAACCTAAAATCATTAGCACGCCACCGAAACCAAAAGCATTTTCGAAATGAGTTTCTCCAGTTTGTGGGTCAACAACTTCGTGCTGCGACAAAAACCCAAAATAAAAAGCCACTGCTGCACCAATAAATAAAAACAGAATAGCAAGAAATTTACCTTGCTGAATCAAATAGGTTTTACCTGTTTCATAAATTACATGGGCGACATCCAGCATCGATTGATGAGCTCTGATTTTTTTAACTTTCATAAACTGGAATAAACCGAACATAAAGCCAGCAAATGTTATTAAGAAACCCCAGTACAAAATTGTTTCTGATTTAATACCTGCTGGTATAACCAAATCAGCTTCACTTGCAAAGGATAATACAGGAATTGAGAAAATTCCAAAAAGTGTTAGTAATCTTTTCATATCTAAGTTTTTAAATTTAAAATTAGCCGGCTAAAATAAGAAGTATTTTATTAATATCGACTTTAAATAATTAAATGTATCGATTCCCAGTAGTTGATATGAAACTATAAATTACTGCAACTTCTGATATGCCGCAAAGAGTTGTTACCGTTAAAGTTGTTAATAATTTTTTAATTTTATTATTAAAAACAAAAAGGGGATACAAAATAATTAATACTTTTATCTCATCAATTTATTGAAAAAGCTGACAATTTTGGGATGGATAAAATAAAACTGGAAATTATCGGGATGTCATATAGCCAATCACAAAGTGGGGCCTATGCGCTGATACTTGGAGAAACAAATGGGGAACGCAGATTACCTATTATTATAGGGGGATTTGAGGCACAGGCGATAGCAATTGAGCTTGAAAAGATGAAACCTTCACGACCTTTAACCCACGATTTATTCAAAAGCTTTTCTGATACATTTAAAATTACCATCAAAGAAGTTATCATTAATAAATTCATCGAAGGTGTATTCCATGCAGAGCTGGTTTGTTTGGAAGGAAAAACTGAGCATCACATTGATGCACGCACATCTGATGCTGTTGCTTTAGCGCTACGATTTCATTGTCCTATTTATACCGTCGAAAAAATAATGGCTGAAGCGGGAATAATTGTGGATGATAAAAAAGAAGAAACCAAGAAAAAGAAAGTACCGGTAAAAAAATCTGCATCAAAAATTTATGAGCAACAGAGCCTTGAAGAGTTAAATAGTTTATTGAAAAAAGCTGTCGATAGTGAAGATTATGAGAAAGCTGGAAAAATAAGGGATGAGATAAATCGACGAAAGGAAAACAAATAGTACCCAGATAATATTAGAATAGTGGGAAATGCTGTTATGATGTATTTCCCAATCTTTTTTTAATCTTGTATCATATGAAAATCAATCCTTATTTTCTGCTGTTAGTTGTAATGATCATTTCCAGTGCTTTTGTCTGTAATAAGACCTTTGCCGATACTATTACACCTGCCATAGATACCCTTGGCCACAAAACCATACAAGCTGCAAATGAACTGACAGATAGTGTTAAAAGTGAACCAGCTTCAAAGTCAAATTTATTGTTATCCAGTTCGGATAAAAAAGGG
>DAOVYU010000147.1 GCA_030635465.1 Bacteroidales bacterium
ACCATTTTCGGATTAGGTGCCGTGATTTGTACATTCGGTGCCATTGTGCTGCCGGGTATGATCGGTTTGTACAGTTTGGAAAGTATTTCAGCATTTCTGTTGCTGATTTTGCCAACCATTTATGGTATCGCGCTGGAAGGCGTTGGAGAAGATGCTAAATTTGGAGCTGCCGGACTCATTATGGCTATACTTGGTGGATCTGTTCTTCCTCCAATACAAGCTTTGATATTGGATTTGGGAGGCCCCGGATATAATGATATTTCAATTTTAGGACTGAGTGAAGTGAAATTTTCGTTTGTGATTCCCCTGATTTGTTTGGCGGTGGTTACCCATTATGGTTATAAAACATATACCAGGTACGAAAGCTTAAAAGCTTCATAGGATTCTTTATTTGAACTACATAAACAGAAGAACATTTACAATTGATAAGTGAAAAGGAAAATTGAATTACTGGCACCAGGAGGGGATATTGATGCTATAAAAGCTGCCATAGCTGCTGGTGCGGATGCCGTATATTGTGGTCTCAATAAATTTAATGCCAGGAACCGGGCAACGAATATCAGCTTTGATGATTTGCAGGGAATTTTAAGATTGGCGCATAAAAACAATTGTCAGGTTTTTATTACCTTGAATATTATTATTGTTGATAGTGAAATTCCAGATCTTATTAGCATACTGAACAAGTTAGTGAATACCAGTATTAATGGAATCATTATTCAGGATTTAGGATTGTTCTACCTGTTATCTAAATATTTTAAAGGATTTAAAATACACGCATCTACACAGCTTACTACACATAATGAAGGCCAGATAAAATTTTTAAGTAAACTGAATTCCGACCGTGTTAATCTGTCACGTGAATTAAATATCAATGAAATAAAAGCTTTAACTAAGGTTGCTCATGAGAATAAAATCTTAACAGAAGTATTTGTCCATGGGTCATACTGCCTCTCTTTTTCAGGTATTTGTTATATGAGTTCTGTTTATAGCGGGAACTCAGGAAATCGTGGTAGATGTAGTCAGCCATGCAGAGATCAATATGTAACTACTCCAGCAGGGAAAAATTATCCCCTTAATTTGAAAGATAATTCAGCTTATTTTGATTTAAGGGAAATTGCAGAAGCAGGGGTTGATTCACTGAAGATTGAAGGAAGAATAAAGCAATTTGATTATGTGTATACAGTAGTAAATACATGGAGGAAACAAATCAATAGCTTTTATGAGCAAGATAAATTAATAGATGACAATAGTGATTTGTTTAAGGTGTTCAATCGTAATTTTTCAAATGCTTATTTAAAGGGCGATTTGAATAAAGAAATGTTTATCGATAATCCACGGAATCATTCGATTGACCATCTTTCAGAAGTTAATGAATATGTTACAAACAGGGAATTGGAAAAAGATGAAATGGGACTATATGAAGAGAAAGAGGCCCTTAAAGCTAAGATTGAAAATAAAATCAAACAATTAAGTATCGCTAAAGTTCCATTAATAATCAGCATTTCAGGCGAAAGTGGTACACCTTTGAAAGTACTTGTAAAAACTCCTGATAATTCGTTTACTGTATTTTCAGAAGTTAATCTTGTGGATACTGGTACAGATGTTTTAAATTACGAGATAGTTTTCAAAAGATTAAAAACCTTAAACGACACGGAATATCACATCAAACAGCTGAAGCTGGACGATCTTCATGGCGATGTATATTTGCCGTTTAAAGAGCTCACATCAATTAAGAAAAAACTATTATTTATTTTAAATGATTCAAAAGAATTTGTTGATCCCATTTTTGTTCCCCGTTTAAAAAAGTACAATAGTGAAAGGATAAAACCTGCATTGTCGGTTTTAATATCCTCTAAAATGGATCTTGAACTTTGTGACAAAACTACTACAGATATTTATTTTCAACTTCCCAACGGTTTAAAAAATGAAAGTGCTGAGTTGATCGATCTGTTCCAAAGAAATAAAAAGTTAATCCCCTGGTTCCCATCGGTTTTAATAGGGGAGGACTTTACTTCTGCAGTCGAATTCCTTGATCGGGTACAACCAAAATTTATTGTTACAAATAATACCGGAATAGCTAATGAAGCTTTTGAAAAAGGAATCTCCTGGATAGCTGGCCCTTATTTGAATATTGTTAACTCGTATAGTCTGTCGTGTTTAAAGGACAACTTTAACTGTTCTGGTGCATTTATTTCAAATGAAATTAACAAAGAGCAGATAAGGAATATTAAAAAGCCGGAGAATTTCAAACTATATTATAGTATCTATTATCCTATTGTATTGATGACAAGCCGGCAATGTCTGTTTCATCAGGTTAGCGGATGTGAAAAAAATAAAATTGATAACACCTGTATTCAGGAATGTGAAAAATCTGCATCGATTACTAATTTGAAAAATGCCTCCTTTATTATAGAAAAATCGAAAAGGAATTATCATAAAATCTATAATGAGGTTAATTTTTTGAATACAGATATTGTTACAGACTTGCCAGACCTATTTTCCAGTTTTTTAATTGATTTAAGGGACATAAAAACTGAAACAAAAATAGAAATGGAAAAGTTGGGACTTATTGAGCTTTTTGAAAATCTGCTCAATGGAAATCCTGATGCTAGCATGGAACTTAATCAAATTATTTTTCCAGTAACTAATATTCAATATCAAAAAGGGATCTAGTCTAATTGAATATCTAGCAAATAGTTTTATTGAAGCCTCCAAAGAATCAGACTAAAATATCTATAATGGGTATAATTAATCTTCCTCTGTTATTGGTATCCTAATAACATACTGCACACCATTTTCTATTCCATTGCTGAAATCTATGGTTCCTTTTAAAGAATCAACCCTTGACCGGATACTTTTTAGACCAAGGGACTTTTTCAGCAGCTCCTTTTCAAAATCAAAACCTATTCCATCATCCAGGTAAGTGATCTGTAGGTTCTTTTCCTGGTAATCCAATTCCAGGTCAACAGACTCTGCATTGGCATGTTTCATGGTATTGCTGATCAATTCCTGCACCATTCTATAAACCATTACTTCTCTAGGCTTGCTCAGGGGTTTTGAATTTCCGGTTACATGAAACTCGCCATATTTATCGGGTAAAAGATCGATATTTTCCATGAGGTCTTGCAAGGCTTCATTCAGGCCATTTAAAGCCAAAACAGTAGGCATTAAATTTCGGGAAATTTTTCGTACATCGATATTGGCATCATTCACAATTTGTTGGGCTTTGGCTACCAGTTCCTTATTTTTAATGGCTTCTCCGGCCACAGTGCTTAAATAAAGGTTGGCCGTTGATAAAAGTACACCCACACCGTCATGTAGTTCCTTCGAAATACGGATCCGTTCTTCTTCCTGACCTTCCAACAAAGCTTGTGCTGATGAGAGTTTCTGTTTTTCAGCTGCTTTTAATAATTTTTGTTTGGCCAACTGTTTGTTCTTTTTTATTAACTGCCTGAAATAGAGAAATAGAAATAAAGCCACTAAGAAAAACAAACCACCAGCAGCCATAAACATGTTTTTCCGGTTGGACTCTTTTTTTATCTTCAGGTCCTTTTGGACATTTTCCAGATTGAGGGCCAGTATCTCGGCTTCATTTTTCTCCTTTTCATATTTCAACTCCAAATCTGAAATGATGGCTGTTTTCTCCAGGTTAAAGATAGAATCTTTTAGTGAAATATATTTATCCAGGTAGTTGAGTGCCTTGGTTTCATTACCAATTTGCCTATACGTCTTATATATATTATTATAAATAAATAAAAGCTCATCTTTTCCACCAATCTCATGTGCAATTCTCAAGCATGTATCATACTGAGCGATAGCATTGCGATACTCTCCTTGCTTTTCATAAATAACTGCTATGTTTATATTGGCTTTTAATATCCCAGTCATTAAACCAATTTGTTCGAAATAGACTTTTGATAAAGAATATTTACTCAATGCATTCGCAAAATCTTCATTTTGTGCTAAGATATTGGCAATATTCAAGTTGACCCATCCTAAGCCCGATGTTAAATTGATTTCTTCATATTTAAATAAGGCCTGATCGAAATAATAATAGGCAGAATCCTCTCTTTCTTGAAAAAACTCAACCAATCCAAGCTTATTAAATGCCAGAGCAATATTTTTTTTACTATTGATCGATTCATTTGCTTTGATACTTTTCTTTAAATAATATTTGGCTTTATCATATTCACCGAGTTCAAAATATACCTGTCCTGTATTTAATAATCCGCTTACATACCCATTGATGAAATCTATCTTTTCTGATATACGTATCAGTTTTAAATAATAAACCACTGCACTATCATATATTGCTAAGTCATTGTAGACTATCCCAATATAATTATAAGTTTTTGCCAGTCCAATGGAATCTTTGAATTGAGTGAATTTATTTAAGCTCTCTTTATGGCTCTCCAGTGCTGCTGATAATAATCCTTGTCTTCTTAAAATACTTCCATACAAATTAGAATTATTGGCGATACCAGTCTTGAACCCGATTTGTTTGAAAATTTTGCTGGAATAATTAGTGAAATAGATAGCAGAATCTAATTGCCCACTATTTTTGAAAATGACACTTTTCTGGTATAAGGCTTCTGCTTTCCCTTTGTCATAACCAATCTGGTCAGAAAGATTCTGGGCCAAGGAAGCTAAATTTAAAGCAGTATCCGTATCATTACTTCTATACTTTTTTGAAAGACCTAATAATTGTAAAACTTTGTTAGTGTCATCTTCAAGTTCAATGATTTTGATATAAGTAGTTTGTGACACATCTTGGGCTTTGGAATAATGCTGTGTAACTAAGTTAAAAACAATCAATAGTATAAAGGGCTGTATGAAACAACCAATTTGTCTCATAGATTTTAATTTTGATCTAGCAACCTAAAAGTAATTTAAATGTTAAGATGTTAGTGTGAATTTAACTAATCCAATTCAGCATAATCTGAACCGCATGCTGTTTGAC
>DAOVYU010000331.1 GCA_030635465.1 Bacteroidales bacterium
ATGATTTTTTTAAAACCCAACATAAATCTTAACGTCATTGCGAGCCATAAGGCTGGAATCTGGCTTAGGAGCGAAGCAATCTCAATTAAACAGGATGTGAAATTAAGATGCAGAGATTGCTTCTCCGTAAGGAGTCCTTCGGACACGCTTGCACACAAGCTTACCCTAGGGTTCGCAATGATGATACTTTTAGTGTTTTCTGGTTGTAACAAAGAAACTACTCCTGATCCACCTTCTGAAGTTTATAACCCAACTCCATATGAATTAGTAATTCCTCAAGGGTTTCCAAATATGATCATTCCTGAAGATAACCCAATGACAGTAGAAGGTGTAGAACTTGGAAGAAGATTATTTTATGATCCTATATTATCTGGTGACAATACCCAATCTTGTGCCAGTTGTCATGCTCCTGAATTTGCTTTTACTGACAATGAAAAACAATTTAGCACTGGTATTGATGGGTTAGAAGGCACCCGAAATTCAATGGCTGTAATTAATGTTGGATGGATGCCAGAATTATTCTGGGATGGCAGGGCTGTAAGTGTTGAAGAACAAGCACTGGGACCGGTTCCAAACCCTATCGAAATGCACCAGGAATGGACAGAAGCCATGGAAAAGCTAAATGCCAATGCAAACTATCCAGAGCTATTTTTCGAAGCTTTTGGAACAAAAAATATTGATTCATCATTGGTTACGAAAGCCATAGCCCAATTTGAACGCACTTTGATTTCGAGCAACTCAAAATGGGATCTTTATTTAAGAGGCGAAGCTAATTTATCCCTTGCCGAAAGCAGGGGTTTTGAGATTTTCTTTACTGAAAAGGGGGACTGTTTTCATTGCCATTCTACCATCCTGTTTGCTGACAATCTATTTCATAACAACGGTCTTGATTCAGAATTTACAGATAAAGGACTATATGAAGTAACTGGTAATCTCAATGATATCGGTAAGTTCAAAACTCCAACATTACGTAACTGGATATTTACAGAACCTTTTATGCATGATGGTCGGTTTAAAAATATGGGAGAGGTACTGGAATTTTACAGCACTGAAGTTAAATGGTCGCCAACCATAGACCCACTAATGAAAAAAGTTGAACAGGGAGGGATTCATCTCAATGAGGAAGATAGAACTTACCTGGTGGCTTTTTTGCTGACACTGAACGATTCTTCCTTTGTAACAAATCCTGAATTTTCAAATCCATTCGAGAATGAATAAAATTGCATCGTATTTGCTGGCATCAATTTTAGGTTCTGTGTTCTTGATCCTTACTTTAAGTAGTCATGCACAATTGCATTTAGTATATTATGATTCTGTTCCAATAACTCAAGAAAACGACACATTAATAAATGCATGGGCCGGAGGATTAAATTGTCCACAATTCTCAGAAATTGATTTGAATGGAGATGGACAAAAAGACCTTGTAGCTTTTGAACGCAATTTTTATGGATCGGTTAAAACATTTATCAATGAAGGCTCAGCAGGAGAAATAAAATATACCTATACTCCGGAATACCAGTCACATTTTCCAGTTATGCGAAACTGGGCCCTGTTCAGAGATTACAATTGTGATGGAAAAGAAGATATATTCACTTCTGTTCCTGCAGGTATTGCTGTGTATAGAAATGATACAGAACCCGGAGGTAATCTGAAATTCACATTGGTTACCTCTCTTTTACAAACCATTGGATTGAACGGACAAACTCCTTTATATGTAAGTCCACCAGATATACCAGCCATTTCAGATATTGATAATGATGGAGATCTTGATGTGCTGTCTTTTAATACTTTAGGGAGTACGGTAGAATATCACAAAAATTTTTCAATGGAAAATTATGGAAACTGTGATCATTTAGAATACGAATTGAAAAATGCTTGCTGGGGATATTTTTCAGAGGATGGTACCAATAATACGGTTACATTATATGATACCTGTGAGGTAAATGTCATCGATCCTGAAAAATCAAGTAAACATGCCGGATCAACAATACTAGCCATTGACCTTTCAGGAAACGGAGTAAAGGACCTGATTCTCGGAGATCTCACCTATACCAACATGGTACAACTTTATAATGGAGGTACCACAAACAGTTCCGGAATAGTTGCATTTGATACTACTTTTCCATCTAATTCTACTCCTGTTGACTTGACAGTTTTCCCAGCTGCATATAATATTGATGTGGATAATGATGGCAAAAAAGACCTCATCATCGCTCCTAATAATCCGAATACATCAGAAAATATTAATAATACCTGGTATTATAAAAACGAAGGAACAGCTACCATCCCTGAATTTAATTTTAAACAAAATGATTTTCTTACAGAAGATATTATCGATGTGGGTGAACGTTCATTCCCGGTATTTTTTGATGAAAATGCGGATGGACTTGAAGACATCATTGTTGGTAATTTTGGCTATTTTATTGAATCAGGAAATTACTTTAGTCAGCTTATGTTGCTGCGCAATAATGGAACAAATAGCAGCCCTTCTTTTGAGGTAATTACAACGGATTATGCTTATTTATCAATATACAATTTTGATGGTATTTACCCTACATTTGGTGATCTGGATAATGATGGAGATAAGGATTTGTTGATTGGTGATGAAGAAGGTATTTTACACTATTTCCGAAATGAAGCTGAAGCAGGAAGTCCTGCGAATTTTGTTTTGAGTCAACCCAATTTTAAAGGAATTGATGTTGGACAATCGGCCAAACCTCAAATTATTGATGTTAATCTTGATGGATTGAATGACTTGCTGATTGGTGAAAGAAGTGGGACCATCAATTACTTTGAAAATATAGGCACACTTGAAAGTGCAGATTTTAATTCGGAACCCAGTAACGATTTTTTTGGTGAAATTGACGTAATGCCGGAATGCTGTACAGGCTACAGTGCTCCATTTATGACGGAGGACAGCACTGGAAGTTACCCGCTTTATGTGGGTTCAGAACAAGGAATGTTGTACTTGTATAACAACATAGAAAATAATATCAATGGCGAATTTATCCTTGTTGATTCACTTTATTTAAGTGGTGTTAATGTAAATGTGTCAGGAGCCGATATAAATAATGATACTAAAACTGAGTTGGTTTTTGGTGAATATGCGGGTGGAATAGGCTTGCTAAAATATGGCATCCCACAGGG
>DAOVYU010000183.1 GCA_030635465.1 Bacteroidales bacterium
TATTTAAAACCATAACTTCCAATATATTGAATATGTATTAGATGTTTATAAATACAGGAACTTTATTAACCTTATTACGTATAAAAAATGTACTTAATTTTAAAGTTATAACCCATGGTAAGGTCAATTAATAAAAAGTATACTAAAACGCCTGTATATACATGCATTAACATTTTGTTAATTATCACACTGTTAATTGTAAATTTTTCGTGTAGTAAAATTGAGGATGGAGATGAACATTGCCCGGAGGGATATTCTGGTAAAAGCTGCGATGAACAAATAGCCCCAGATTCGATTTTTGTGACTGAAATAAATGTTACTCGCTTTCCTGCAACTAATTTACAAGGTGATAACTGGGACGCCACCAGTAATGCAGATATTTATGTGGAGATTTGGAAGAATAATGAGCAAATCTGGGTCAGTTCAACGGTCCTCCAAAATGTTCCGGCTGATACCAACTATTTTTTTATTCCTTCAGATACTTTAGCACTAACCGATCCAATGGCGCAATATGCCATACATCTGTACGACCAGGATGAAGATGGGGAAAGTGATTATATAGGTGGCTTAAATTTCATTTCTTATACTGATGACAATGGATTCCCGGAATGGATGATCCTGGATGAAAGGGGTGAAGTTGCATTTGAGTTGAACCTTGAGTATTCCTGGGAGTAAGTGCTTGTGAATATAAAGGATGGCTTTTATCTTCTTACAATTCCTTACCTTTTACATCTTTGT
Source organism: Bacteroidales bacterium (assembly GCA_030635465.1). GTDB lineage: Bacteria > Bacteroidota > Bacteroidia > Bacteroidales > JAADJA01 > JAADJA01. The sequence continues at coordinate 739 of DAOVYU010000183.1, forward strand.
GCAATTATCTGAAGACCTTTTTTGATTTTGATAAAAGGATTATATTTGTATTAACATTCCAGGGAGTATAATTCAATTAGTTATGTTCAAGCCTTATTTAATCGCTATCATTCTAGGTATACTCATAAGCTGCTCCGAAAAGGAGCCTGAGCTTGAAAAAATTGGACATGAGTCCATTGTTTTATCCTGTCTTTATAAGGAAAATGCTGAGTTTATCATAGAATCAGAAAATGAATTTATCCAGATGGCAACTCAAGTTTACAATGAAGGATTTGGATTTGGAAACGATTGTGTAGATACAACCCAGGCACCATTCAGCTTTAATGATTTTGTATTGATGGGAAGGTATACAAAAACTGATATGAATGATCAGCTGAGTATAAATGTTTACAGGAATAATTCATTGAAAAGGATCATTTATAAAGTGGAGATTGATAAAGTACCAGGACCAGAGGATAACGGCGGATTTGGTATTATTTATAGCTCTGGTATGAACTGGATAAAAATTCCAAAGCCATCAGATGAATATGAAATAATAATTGAATATAGTGAATACTAAAGACTTGCTCAAAGGTTTTGTCATTAAAACAAATAAATTGAAACACATTTATATAATTTTATCAATTATTTGTTCTTTTCAAATTGGCTTGACTCAAACCATAAATGAAGAGCATAAAAAAACAAATCAAATGAAAAAAAAAATTTCTGGGATTAAGGACCGTTTGTTACCAGGTTGGGGATATCGAAAAAGCAAAAGATTGGTATAGCAAAGCTTTTGAACTTGATCCCTATTTTGATGAGCCTTATTATGTGGGATTTAATATTGGTGGTTATGAATTGGGATTGCTACCTGAAGAAAATCCTACAACTGATAAAGCTGCAAGCGTTGTTGTTTACTGGGGTGTTGACGATATTCATGGTGCATATGAAAAGTTAATCCAAAATGGAGCAACTCCAAATGAGGAACCCGAAAATGTAGGGGGAGAACTTATGGTTGCTACTGTAAAGGATCCATGGGGAAACATTATTGGGATAATATACAACTCTGAATTTAAATTACCAGTGGATTGCTAACTTTAAATCAATGAGACTCAAATTTCAAAAACGTAGTGAATTGAAATTTGTTAGTCGAATTGATCCCGAGCTTTTATCGTGGGATCACAAGGATTTTATTTTTGGATTTTATTCAACTCATAATGAGCTTGAATCTTTTTTGTATTTACTAATTAGGTACAGATCAACTTGCAATTTGAGTAGTGATTAATTATCTTTGTTTCACAACTACTGAATCAGCACAAATTTATTTTAAAAAAATCATCATGAAAGTATTATCAATTTTATTAGTTGCACTTTTGAGTGTATTTCTAATTACATGTAATCAGCAAAAAGTAAACATTCCCGAAGAAGTGCAGGCTTCTTTTACGAATTTATTCCCTACAGCTACCGAGGTTGAATGGGAAATGGAAGATGAAAATGAATGGGAAGCCGAGTTTGAGATGGATGGCAAAGAAGCATCTGCCTGTTTTACCAGTGATGGTGAATGGATTGAGACGGAATATGAACTTGAAAGTTTACCTGAAACCATTGAAACAATTCTCAATGAAACCTATCCAGGATTTGAAATTGATGAGATTGAAATTGTAGAATCTCCTGAATTTAGCGGATATGAGATTGAACTAAAAAATGGCGAGGAAGAGATTGAAATAATGGTAACTACTGAAGGAGAAATTCTGGAAGTTGAAATGGAGGAGGAAGAAGAGGAAGGTTCTGAAGAAGGGTAACCTAACAGTTTTTTCATTTTTTGATTAAAAAATATGACCTATCAATGCAAAGCGCATTGATAGGTCTTTCAATTAAAACAGCTTCAAAATACAAGCTTCTTTATTATTTTTCAGCAATAAGTGTTTGAATCCTATTCAGATTAACTTTATATGTTTTCAGAAAAGCATGATCTTCTTTTTCTCCAATTTTTACTGCTTTTGCATAATTCTTTTCAGCTTCTGCTAACTGACCGATGTTTTCATAAGTTTCACCAAAGCTATTATGAACTTTCCAAACATTAGGGAAAACTCAGCTATCCAACTTCAATATGTCATTGGTTTCGTCAATTTTTTATTTTAACAATATTTCTTGGTTTATAAATAAAAAATTCAAAAGTCATAATTGCAAATAATGATCCTATCCCACTTGCAATAATATCATAATGATCATATTGAGTACTTGCCCCAAAGAAGGGTTTCAATTCTTCAACAGTCAATACAATAAATATGAAGAAAGAAATTGCATAAAATATAATTCTGCTATACTTGTGATTTTTATCCAATATTGGTTTTAAAGGAAAAAGACTAATAGTATATGCTGCTATAAAATTTGGAAAACTCCCTGTTATAATACCGATAAAAGGCAAATTCCCATAATTAGGCCTTAAATATTCTTTGTTAATGGATATTGAAGCAAATAAAATTGCAAACAATACTACATTAACGTGAGTTCGATCTAAGCCACTGAAGCAATCTTCTTGTTATCAATAATTTCAATGTTTAGCGAAGGTTTTTTATCTAAAAAGCAATAAGCTGTCAGTCCTGAGATAAGATTAGCAATAAAGTTTTCAAAGCTTCTGTGCCTGGAATGTTCAATTTGACAGATATTCTTAAGTTCATCATTAACTGTCTCTATTAAAGCTCTTTTTCTCAACAAAACTTTATCTTGAATATGCATCAGGCAATTTTTCATATTCTTGCGAATTTTGGTAATCAAATGGATACCATCAATAAAAAGCTGTTCGAATAAGTTTTTACCGATGTAGCCCTTATCGCCAAACAATTTCCCAAATACTTTGTCATGAAAGTTCTTGTTTTTTAGCGGATCCCTATCATCCACATTACCTTGGGTCAGTAAAAAATCAAGTATTTCCCCTTTGTCATTAATTACGATATGAAGTTTGAAACCAAAAAACCATCCCATAGAACATTGACCCTTTGTTGCTATTCCTTTGAAAACACGGTTAGCATGTTCCCTTTTGGTATGGCATACTTTTAATGGGGTTGAGTCAATAAATGAAATCCCGGTACATTTTCCTAAACAACACATTTTTAAAAACACAGCCATAGGTACAAGTACCTTCTTTTGAAGTTCGGTAAAACGGTTATAACTCACTGTATCTGGAAATTCTTTCGTTAGATGCTTCTGTACATAATGTTGATAAAAGTGTTTTAAGTTCCGGAATTGTCCTAAATGAAAGATGATTAAAATAGTGATTACCTCACTATCGGACAACCTAAACTTCCTGTTTCTTTGTCTTACAGCGGCATTCTCTGCTATTACATATCCCTTCTTAACTTCTTCAAATTCTTTGCAGAAATCGTCGATTAAACAGAAAATTTCAGTAATTTTATCGATGTTCATATAAAGGAGTTTTGATGCATATATATTTAAGTGTCAATAGTTTAAATATAATCAAAATTCCTTTATCTTTTACATCTTTTTTTTCTTTTTTTACATCGAACTCACGTTAATTACTATATATACTTAATATATTAAACTACTTAATCTAATTTAATTAATCCCCCTCTCTATTATGTTAGTAAACAGGGTGTAACGTATTATGATACAGCCAGATGTGAGTTTTGAAAAACATACCTCTTTTCATCAAGATTTCGGAGATTAAAAGGGGTGGTTGGTCGGGGTTTTGATGGGGGAGAAAGGCAGGACAAAGGAATGAAAGTAAAACAGCAGGGCAAAAGGTAAAA
>DAOVYU010000007.1 GCA_030635465.1 Bacteroidales bacterium
GCCAATCAAACTTATCATTGCGACTGAGAGTAAAATAACTTTTTTCATGGTGCCCTCCTATTTTTACTTTAATGTTAGCTTTTATTCATTTCTGGAATTTCTTATAAAGTTAGCTTATATTTTAACGTATCGGTTTTGTTTTGATCCCTTATGCATAACTTGTTTTTCTAACAATGTTTTATTGGTATAATCATCAATTATAGGTGTATATACCAACTTTTATGTTTTTTATTAATCATAAAATTAGGTATAAAACATGTAAGTAAATTGAATTTTACAGAATCATTTATCTTTGCCCGCTTATGATCGTTGTTGATAATACCATTGTATCTGATGAGATTCGTGATATCCGCTTTTGCTGTGACCTGGATAAATGTTTGGGAGCGTGCTGTGTAGAAGGTGATGCCGGAGCTCCACTGGAAGAGGAGGAAATTTCATTGCTGGAAGATGGCATTGATGAAATTAAACCCTTTATGCGAAAAGAAGGTATTGAAGTAATTGACAATATCGGTGTTTTTGATTTTGATATGTCGGGGGAGTATGTTACGCCATTGATAAATGACAAGGATTGTGCATATGTGTATTACGAAGATGGTAAAGCCCGTTGTGCCATTGAAAAAGCCCATGAGGAAAAAGTCATTGATTTTCAAAAGCCTATTTCCTGTCACCTTTACCCTATCCGTATTACAAAACATAAAGATTTTGAAGGAGTTAACTACCATAAATGGTACATCTGTGAACCAGCTTGTACTTTTGGCAAAAAGATTGGATTACTTTTATATAAATTCCTCAAAGATCCTTTGATCAGAAAATATGGTGAAGTTTGGTACGAAAAGCTGGTGAAGGAAATTGAGGGCTAGTATAAAATGTTTAAAATTTGGAGTTCGAAGTTTGAAGATAAAATTCCGGAATCTTTAGAAATCCAGGCAAAATAAAAGCCTCTTTTGAAAGAGGCTTCACAATTAATTAGAACAATTTCTTATTGAGCCGAGGCAGATGCATCAGCTATAGCAAGTGCATCAAGTTCTTTATCCAAATGGAATAAACCACCAGTTTGATTGCCTGCCAGACGGAATTTATCCAGAATACCTTTAAATGTACTTTCTTCTTCAATTTGCTCTTCAATATACCACTGTAAGAATTGGCTGGTTGTATAATCCCTCTCTTTAAAAGCTATTTCATACAGCTTGTTGATTGATTCGGTCACAAATTCCTCATGTTTTAAAATTTGCTCAAAAACATCCAATAAACTTTTATAGGTTGTTCCCGGCACTTCCAAAGTCTGTAATATTGCATGGCCACCTTTATCGTTTACATATTTGATCAGTTTGTTCATGTGCATACGTTCTTCATCAGAATGGGTGTACAAAAAATTGGCAGCACCTGAAAAACCGCTTACTTCACACCATGAAGCCATGGCCATGTAAATACGCGAAGACTGTTCTTCTAATTGAATCTGATTGATTAATGCTTTTTCTACTTTTTTATTTAACATAGCTATTAACTTTTATCCTTTAACTATTAACTTTTATCCACCGAAGTCACAAGAATTGGGACGAAAGTGGGTTACCCTTTAAGAGCTTCAGCGCCACCTACGATCTCCAGGATCTCATTTGTAATAGCCGCCTGACGTGCTTTATTATAAGTCAGGTTCAGGCTTTTAAGTAGTTCCTGTGCATTGTCAGTTGCCTGGTGCATAGCTGTCATTCTGGCACCATGTTCGGAAGCATATGAATCGAGGATAGCTTTGTAAAACTGAACTTTAAGTGATTTAGGGATCAAATCCTGAATGATCTCTTCTTTACTGGGTTGAAAAATGTAATCAGCTTTTGCATTTTGGGTTTCTCCCTCTTCCAGCTCAACAGGCTCAACAGGTAAAAATTGTTCAACTACCAGATTTTGAGTGGCTGCATTTTTAAACTGGTTATATATGATCTCGATTTTATCAAACTCTTTGTCCACAAATGACTGCATCACTTTTTCAGCAATGGGTGATATGTTTTCAAAGGTGATATCATCAAACACTTCATCATGTTTGGCAATGACATTAAATTTCCGTTTTCCAAAATATTCAGATACTTTTTTACCAATGGTCATCAAACTTACATTACTATTTTTATACTGATCAGTATAATTTTCTTCAATCTGCCGATTGGTCAATTTAATAACATTGGCATTAAAAGCCCCACAAAGGCCTCTGTTAGAAGAAATGACGATTAATAATACTTTTTGTGGTACTCGCTGCTCAGAAAACACACTGGCATCATCACCTCCATCAAGGCTGGCACTCAAATTCTGCAAAATCTCCTTTAGCTTAGCTGCAAAAGGCCGCATTTGGATAATTGCATTCTGTGCTCTTCTAAGCTTGGATGCAGCTACCATTTTCATGGCACTGGTAATCTGCTGTGTTGATTTTACAGACGCTATTCGTATTCTGACTTCCTTTAAATTTGCCATTTAATTTTACAGATCGTTTTTACTATTATTTATTTCGTGTACCTTCCAGCAAGTTCTTTTGCCAATGATTCCATCTTATTGATCACTTCTTCAGTTAATTTTCCCTCTTTAAGTGTTTCCAGGACATCTTTATTCTTTAATTCAAGCTGACCTAAAAAGTCGTCTTCAAATTGTCGAATCTTATCAACCGGAACATTCCTTAATAATCCTTTTGTACCACAATAAATAATGGCAATTTGCTTTTCAACAGGCATAGGGGAATATTGAGCTTGTTTCAGTATCTCCACATTTCTTTTTCCTTTATCCAGAGTTGCCATTGTAGCAGGATCAAGGTCTGATCCAAATTTTGAAAAAGCCTCCAACTCACGGTATTGTGCCTGATCAAGTTTTAAGGTTCCTGCAATTTTTTTCATGGACTTGATCTGTGCATTCCCACCTACACGTGATACTGAAATACCCACATTGATAGCAGGGCGAATACCCGCATTAAACAAATCTGTCTCCAGGAAAATCTGGCCATCGGTAATGGAAATTACATTTGTCGGAATATATGCTGAAACATCACCGGCCTGTGTTTCAATAATCGGTAATGCTGTTAATGATCCACCCCCTTTTACCATAGGTTTCAACACTTCGGGCAAGTCGTTCATTTTTGCTGCTACCTCATCAGAGTTAATAATCTTGGCTGCACGCTCAAGTAATCTTGAGTGCAAGTAAAAAACATCACCCGGATATGCTTCACGTCCTGGTGGACGACGCAGTAACAATGACACCTCACGGTATGCCACGGCCTGTTTTGAAAGATCATCATAAATAATCAGGGCAGGCCTTCCGGTATCCCTGAAAAATTCTCCAATGGATGCCCCGGCAAAAGGCGCATAAAACTGCATGGCAGCCGGATCAGAAGCAGTAGCTGAAACAATAACGGTGTAATCCATTGCTCCATTATCTTCCAATGTTTTTTGGATATTTGCTACAGTTGATCCTTTTTGTCCAACAGCTACATAAATACAATAAACCGGTTCACCTTTATCATAAAATTCCTTTTGATTGATGATCGCATCAATAGCAATAGCTGTTTTTCCAGTTTGCCTGTCACCAATAATCAGCTCACGCTGACCACGACCAATGGGGATCATGGCATCTATTGGTTTGATCCCGGTTTGCAAAGGTTCATTTACAGGTTGCCTGTAAATTACGCCAGGTGCTTTTCTTTCGAGTGGCATCTCGTATCTTTTTCCCTTAACTTCACCTTTACCATCAATGGGTTCGCCCAGTGTATTGATTACCCTTCCTAACAATCCTTCTCCAACTTCGATGGAAGCAATTCTGCCAGTTCTTTTGGCTTTGTCTCCTTCCAGAATATCAGTAGGATCACCTAAAAGTACAGCTCCAACATTATCTTCTTCCAGGTTCAGCACAATGGCCATCAATCCGGTTTTCTCAAATTCGAGTAACTCGCCTGCCTGGGCATTGCCAAGTCCATAAATACGTGCTATACCATCACCTATTTGCAATACGGTACCTACTTCTTCCAATTTAGCTTTATCATCATATCCTGCTAACTGTTGCCTAAGTATCGCGGAAACTTCAGCTGGTTTAATATCTGCCATATTCAATTAATTTATTAATCTGTTAAAATCCTTTACTGTATAAATTGATATCAAATTCTTTTTTCAAATTCTTTATTTGACGCTGTAAACTGGCATCGTATTGTTTATCATCAAACGAGAGCATAAATCCACCGATCAATTCTTCATCTACGTTCTCTGTTAATTCAATATTTGATCCAGAACGTTCTTTCAATAAGCCCAATATTTCCCCTTTGATTTTTCCATCCAACTTTATAGCTGTAGTAAGGTCTACAGGTAAGATGTTTTTAAATTCCCTGTATTGATCAATGAATCGTTCAGAAATTTCTTTGATAATACCCTCACGCTTATTACGTGTGATTAAAACTACAAATCTATAAGTAAGCTCATTCAGATTTTTCTCAAATATATCTTTGATAATAGCAAGCTTTTTAACATCCTTGATTACCGGGCTGCGAAGCATTAAAACAAACTCTTTATTTTTTTCGCAGACATCAATAATCAATTCAGCATCGGCATGTACTTTTTCCAGCACATTCATTTCTATGGCTAAATTAAACAATGCTTTTGCATATCTTCCTGCTAACCTGAATTCTTTCATGATGATATCTATTGACTGATCATTTAATTTTTACTGACCTCTTTAATCAATCTTTCGATCAATTTTTCATGCTTATCTTTTGATGACAATTCCTCTTTCAGAATTTTTTCAGCAATTTCAATGGATAAGCTGGCTAGTTCGTTTTTCATCTCATGGATAGCTGCCATTTTTTCAAATTGAATGGATTCTTTTGCATTTTCAACTATCCTGTTAGCCTCTTCATTTGCTTTTTCCCTGGCTTCTTCAATAATGCCCTCTTTTACTGATCGTGCATCCCTAAGGATATCATCCCTTTCTCCCTTAGCTTCTTTCAGCAATTGCTCATTACTAAATATTAATTCTTTCATTTCTTCTTTGGCAGCATTGGCAGCATTGAGTGCCTCATCGATAGAATCTTCACGTTCTTTTAAACCTTTCATAATGGGTTTCCAGGCAAATTTTGCCAAAATCCATAATAGGATAGAAAAAGACAAGGTCATCCAAAAAATCAGTCCGAGACCGGGTTGTACTAGTTCCATTTTTTACTTTATATTAATTATTTCCAAATAATTATTAATTATAACAACCTTTATGTTTCAGCCAACCGCTGAAACATAAAGGTCTAAGTCATCTGTTATTACAAGAAAAGTATTAACAGACACACAACAATAGCAAAAAAGGCAACTCCTTCAATAAGAGCTGCTGCCACGATCATGTTTGAACGAATGTCACCTACAGCTTCTGGCTGACGGGCAATTGATTCAACAGCGCCTTTACCAATCTGTCCGATTCCAATACCGGCTCCGATAGCAGCAACTCCTGCTCCCAATCCTGCTCCGAGTTTTGCAAACCCTGCACCTGCTGCGGCTTGTAATAAAATTGCTAAAATTGTCATAATAATTAATTGTTTAATGAATAATGAATGTTATTAATTTTTAATTTTCGATTTAATCTCAAAACTTTTTCCTTGTTTCTTTTCCTAATGACTTTCCTCTGTTGCCATACCAAAGTATAATGCTGAGAGCAATGTAAACACGTAGGCTTGTATAAAGGCAACCAATAATTCAAGTAAACCCATAAAAATTGCAAATCCAACTGATACTATAGAAACACCATATCCCATCACAACATTCATGTTCCCGAATATAAAAATCAGGCTCATAAATCCCAGGACAATAATATGTCCGGCAGTAATGTTGGCAAAGAGTCGGATCATCAATACAAATGGTTTTGTGAACACACCCAATATCTCAACGATTGGCATCAAAGGGACAGGTATTTTTAACCACCAGGGTACACCGGGAGTATTAACAATGTGAACCCAGTAGTTTTTGTTGGCGTTTATTGTTGTTATAATAAAAGTAAATACTGCCATCACTCCGGTAACAGCAATGTTGCCAGTAAGGTTTGCACCACCCGGAAAAAACGGTACCAATCCCAATAGATTGTTAAAGAAAATAAAAAAGAACAATGTTAGAAGGTATGGTAGATATTTTTCATACTTCTTTTCACCGATGGAAGCTTTTACAACATCATCACGAATAAACAGGATAAGGGGTTCAAGAAATGATTGAATTCCTTTTGGAGCCTTACCTTTACGTTTCTTATATCCATTTGCTACAGTAATAAATATGATACAAATAAGGACCATACTAATGAGCATGCTGGCAACATTTTTAGTAATCGACAAATCAAGTGGTAATTCTCCTGTTGCCTCATTTACAATTTTTCCTTTGTTTTCGCCTTCCAATTCCAGTTTATATCCCTTGTAACTATCATGTCCATGATGAAATTTACTTGAACTGAACATATCCAGTTTACCATCAGAGTAAAGAATAATAGGCAGGGGAATAGAAACATGTGTATCACCAATGCTTAAAATATGCCAATCATGGGCATCAATCACATGCTCAATAATCATTTTCCCCGGATCAAAGGCTTCTTCTTCCGTATGTCCGTGATCATCAGATGCATAAGAAAGCTGAATAGAAAAAATGATGACCAATAAAATACTTATAATTCGCTGCATCAATCTAACTCGGCTTTTATAATAATTCATTAAATATTTAAGGTTCTGAAAACGGGTGCAATTTTACAAATAATTACTCAATAATTGAAATAAAATTTATTAAACATATCAAGATCAAAAATCAGTTGATTTATTAGTTTGCACTTGCATTCCCTGCAATTTTTTCATATATTGTGAAACTATATGCTTCAAAAACCAAAATTATGAGAAAATTCAGAACCATAGTTCTTGAAGATAATCTGGTTCATCAGGGAATTCTAAAATATTTGCTGACTACACGAAACCATGAAGTAATCACATACGACAATCCTTCAATCTGCCCTTTACAATTAACTCCTGAATGCCGATGTAATGATAATGAACGCTGCGCAGATATCATCATCTCAGACCTCAATATGCCTTTTATTGATGGGTTGGAATACATCCGAAATCAACGCCTCAAAGGATGTAAATGTAAAAATATAGCATTGGTTTCGAGTGAATTGAATCCTCAAGTTAAGAAAGAAGCGGAGGATTTATCATGTAAAGTATTTTCAAAGCCATATAATGTTTCTGACATTTTCAATTGGCTGGATGAAGTTGAACATTCTATGGATCCGGAAGTTAAATTATCTGATTGGTATTCTTGTTAAAATGTAGATTTTGAAAAATAAAAAAGATCGTCCCAGTATCTATCCCAGAACGATCTTATAATATAAATTATTCTGACTTAAATAGCTTCTGTTTCTACAATCTTTGCCAACAACTCAGCATAAGGTACGAACAAATACTTTTTACCTTCAAAATCAACCTCAGTACCTGAATATTTTTTATACAATACCACATCACCAGCTGTAACCCCCGGATTTTCAATATTTCCCAAAGCCACTACCCTGGCCATTTGTGGTTTCTCCTGTGCACTATCTGGAATAATAATTCCGCTGGCTGTTTTTGTTTCAGTAAATTCATCTGACAATGCTAACAGCACGTTTTCATTCAACGGTTGTAATTCTTTCATTTCTATTAATTTTTATTGTTATATATTAAATTTTTATCCTTGTATTTCTAATAACCTGTTAATCCTGGTTTTGTCGAACCCAACAATCATCTCACCATTTATATCTGTTTGTGGAACACCCATTTGTCCGCTTTTACGTTGCATTTCAGCTGCTGCATTCTGATCGTTAGAAACATCCAACTCTGTATATCTAATTCCATGTTTTCTCAAATGTGTCTTAATGGTTGTGCACCATGAGCAAGTTGGCGTTGTATAAACAGTAACCCGTTTTTGAGGTTTGACATTATCAGCAAGTTTTGAAGCATATATGGCATTCTCAAAAAAGGATTTGTAAAACCCCGGTTCATGACAGCCTTTCAAAACATTAATAAATTCCCCTTTTGCAAATTCAAGCATAGTAGGCACAGATGTGATTCCATATTTTTCATGTATATCCCTGACATTTGTCACATCTGCCATCAGAATATCAACTTTGTCATGATTTTCTTCAATTGCATGTAAATTTTTCAAGGAACAATCGCTTTGCTCAGAACCTTTTTTATAAAGCAGCAAGAAAGCCCGTTCCTTATCCTTAACTTGTACAATCAATTCGTCGTGTGATATTATTTCTCTACCTCTCATAGTAAATTTTTTTTATGCATATCAATATATATGCCATGGTACATTTGTGTAGTAAAGTGGAAAATATTTCATATTGCTAAGTGTCAATATGACATTTTAACCCAAGGTCACAAATACAAATTAATAAATTTATCTACTTTTGGACCAAAGAATTAAATCGAAATTTAAAAGAAAAAAGATGGAAGAAGAAGCCAAAAAAGGAATGTCGCTTTTTACCAAAATTTCAATAGTAATTAACACTTTGTTGTTTGGCATTACTGGAATCTTATACCTGATTGACAAGAATAATTACCTCGGAATAATGCTATTGGCAGCTGGCGCAATGAATATCATTTACTCATTGGTTACTATCCAAACCAAAAATTACTTTTTTGCGGTTTTGAATTTCCTTTTTGCATTGGTATCTGTAATTGTTTGCATTGATTATTTGTTACAAAAGGTAAATTTTATGGGAATGGTCTGGATGGGCATCACCCTTTATTTCCTGATCACCGGATTTATTTTATTGATTCAAATTAGAAACAAAAAGTTTAAGAGCAAAATCAGTTAAACTGATTTATGAGCACCATCACAAAAGGGTTTCTTATTTGAATGTTTGCACATACACCAATAAACTTCTCTTTTCTCTTCAATTTTTACATGTACCGGTGTAAACTCAGTTCCATGATGTGAACCATCACAAAATGGTTGGTTTTTACTTTGGCCACATGCACACCAATGATAATCTTCCTTTTCCATTATCATTGATTTAGGGTTTTTATCTGCAATTTTTGGATTTGCCATTTTAATATTTTGAATGATTATTAAATTATTTATCTGTTTAATAAGCTTTTAATAAAAAATCAATTTCACCTGCGATCTAATAAACTTTGAACTACTATGGTTCAAGTCTTTCGATTTTCCATCCTTTATTAACTTTCGTATAAAGAATCCGGTCATGCAGTCTGTTTGTCCGACCCTGCCAGAATTCTATTTTTTCAGGTACTACCCGATATCCTCCCCAGTTTTCCGGTCGTTTTATTTTTTTCTCATAATTACCAATCAGGCATTTTTGGAAACAGGACAGCCACTTCATGCATTTGTTTATAACTTTACTTTGTTTTGAAACAATTGCACTCATTTTACTTTCAAGAGGCCTTACATCAAAATATGCATCCGATTCTTTTCTATTTATTTTCTTCACCTTACCCTCAATCCTGATTTGTTGTTCCAATTCTTTCCAGTAAAAAAGCAGGGCAGCATGTGGATTTCGATCCAGTTCTTTACCTTTTCTTCCTTCATAATTGGTAAAAAATACGAAACCTTTATCATCCACTTCCTTTAGTAATACTATTCTCGCTGAGGGCAATCCACTGGGCAAAGCTGTAGCTATCGTCATGGCATTTACTTCTGATACTTGCATTTTAAGAGCATGGCCAAACCAAACTTTGAATTGTTCTATCGGGTTTTGATTAACTTGTTCTTTTCTCAGTTCAGCCTTTCCATATTCCGACCTGACATCTTTTAATTCCATATTTGCACAAAATAGTATTTTTGAGAATTACAAAATAAACAAAAAACTGATGGGAAGGTTTTCAATTGCCAAGAAAAAAGAAAGATGGGTAGCCACCTGGTTTGGAAACCTACTCAAAATTTTAGTGTTTCTATTGATAATTATCTTCTTTGTAAAATCTATACATCCATTTCTTGCCCAAACGAAACCTATCGAAAGTAAAATTCTGGTGGTTGAAGGATTTATCCCTGACTTTGCAATAGAAGCTTCCAAATCAATCTTTTATGAAGGGCAATATGAATTAATGATCATAACCGGTAAAAAAAAGCTAAAAGGATCCTATGTGGATGAATATGAAAACGATGGGCTGCATTCAGCTGCTACCCTCGCGAAAATAGGATTTGACACTACTAAAATCAAAGTCATTTCCATTGGTGATGATATTAGAAAAGACAGAACTTATGCCACTGCACAAGCAGTTAAACAATGGTTGCAAAAATCCGGAAAGTCAAGTACAATTAATGTTGTCACATTAGGTACTCATGCAAGACGAAGTCATCTGCTTTTTGAAAAAGCTTTGGAAGAGGATTTCATGGTAGGCATTATAGCAATTGAAGATATTAGATTTGATCCAGAAAAATGGTGGAGATCAAGTATGGGTGTTCGATCAGTTATTGATGAAACCATTGCATATATTTACGCACGTTTCTTTTTCTACCCATAACTCATAGATATATAATTCTTTTCCTTATTTTTGCGCCCCTTTAGTGAGGGTGACTTGATAAATGTGTGAATAGGTGAATAGGTGAATGGGGTTAATAAGTAACTTCTTCTATATTCTGTCATCTTTGTTCTGACTTCTTATTAAATTGGAAAACCAAATAAAAATAAAAAATAAAAAGGCCTACTACGAATATTTCATTAGTGAAAAATATGTAGCAGGTATCCAGCTAGCCGGAACTGAAATAAAGTCGATTAGAACAGGAAAGGTAAGCCTGACAGAAGCCTATTGTACCTTTAGAGGTGTCGAACTTTTTGTAATAAACCTGCACATTGCCGAATATCAATATGGTACACATTACAACCATGAACCAAAACGCGACAGAAAATTATTACTTACAAAACGTGAGTTAAGAAAACTGGGAATCAAGATCAAGGAAAAAGGATTTACAGTAATCCCAACCTTGTTGTTTATAAATGAAAATGGACTGGCAAAACTAGAAATAGGAGTTGCAAAGGGAAAAAAGTTATATGATAAGCGTGAATCAATAAAAACAAAAGATAACAAAAGGGATTTAGACAGATCATCAGATTATTGATCTCGCACAGGTAATAATCAATTACTTTGCAGATATTAATCTTGTTAAATTTTGTTAAAAGTATTTTAATGAATTTGTAAATTTTGTAATAGATTAGTTCTTTTGCAAAAAAATTTTAAACAATGGATATAGTTGTAGAAAATTTAACCAAAAAGTATGGTGCTCAACGCGCTGTCGATGATATTTCATTCAAGGTAAAAACTGGAGAAATTTTAGGATTTCTGGGACCCAATGGTGCAGGTAAAACTACTACCATGAAAGCCATCACCACATATTTAACTCCCAACGAGGGTAATATTTATGTAGGCGAATTTTCAGTGTTTGAAAATCCGGATGGAGTTAAAAAAAACATTGGCTACCTCCCGGAAAACAACCCTTTATACACTGACATGCCTGTGCTTGACTACTTAAAATTCGTAGCTGAATTGCAGGGTATTGAAAAATCAAAGATCAAGGATAAATTACTTGAGATGATCAATCTAACAGGACTAGAAGGTGAGAAACATAAAAAGATTGGTGAATTATCCAAAGGTTATAAACAGCGTGTTGGTTTGGCCCAGGCTTTAATTCATGATCCGAAAGTGCTAATCCTTGATGAACCTACTTCGGGACTTGACCCTAA
>DAOVYU010000034.1 GCA_030635465.1 Bacteroidales bacterium
ACATCTGATCCTCCACCTATTGAAGCAGCTACCGACCTGGAATGAAATATATTAGACTTGTTTAAAATATTTTCCATGTCCAACCACGTAAAATAAGGATCATTGGCTCCAAAATTAGATGCACCAACCGATGTAATCATTATAGGTTTTAACTTCAATGTTTCCAAAGCTGCTATAACAGAAATATTTAATCCTGGAAAAGAACCTGACATTGCAACTGCAACATTATCCTTTTCTTCCAAGCCTGCATCTTCTAATAATTGCACAATTATAGCTGCAAAATGTGGGTTTGTTGTCGACAACTTAGCATCAATGTAACCTCGATCAGTAGTAACCAGGGTATATTCCTGGCCTATCAAAGCTGTTTGGTTGGGGTCGTTAATAACATCAATAAAAACACCATTTTCTAATCGATGGTTTTTAAGATGATTGGCTGCCAGTTGAGAAAGTTGTGCTGCTTCTAGCTTTTGGCTATACCATTGCTGTTTAACATCTACTTTACTATTTTCAACTGCAATAAACGCCAGCAGTGATAAAGAAGACAAAACAATTAAAACAATGTTAGATTTAGCTCTAAATTTATACATTAATAAAGTACTTACAATTCATAAAGTATTTAAAGTGTCTAAAGTTTATAAACTTTCAAACTCTTTCCTAGTCAGGTAATAATTCACCCACAAAAAACAATATTAAAATCAACCGTACGAGTACTGACGTAATGAATAATACATTCAATGTCTTAAATACTCCCTGTTTTCCGAACCAATGAGCTATCAGACCTGGGATTACCCAACCAACTGCCTGAAGTTCCAATGTTGTAGAAGCCAGGTCAATACTCATAAAGTACCTTGAAAAATTAGCCAGTAAACAGCCAACCAATAAGCTCAGTACCATTTGACGACGGCCATAAAGAAACGTATAATTACCCAGGACTTTAATGATTAAATAGGTTAGTAAACTTACCCCTACTATTCCCAATAAACGGTCCGGATTCGACAGTTGAAGTGCAATATAACCTGGTACGACAATACCTCCGGCAGCTAACCCAAAAACCTCGTAAGAAAGTAAACTAAATATTAAACCTAATGTTATTGCTAATTCAATCATAATTCTTAGAACTTCTATTTTCAAAAAACTCAGCTGTTTCAGCACCCATTCCGCCCATATTCCCAATGGCGACAGTAGTAGACAAATCAACGGTAAGGGATAATACTTTCTCAAAAACCTTAGCTGGTGTAGTCCAGCCTAAGTTAATTATCTTTTTCTGTGCCAAACCATAATTTACAGTAATATTCTCTACAACATCTGTCGATTGCCCGATCAATATTAAATAATCTATCTCTTTGGCTAGTTTTTTTGCGGCTAATTCAGCCAGTTGACGGGCTCTATCGAGTCTGTCCTGACGTGTGTTTAATAAAATAATCCGGACTCCTTCTAAACCAATTTCATCCCTGATTTTTTGCCAAACCATATAAGTAGAATCAGGATCATTTGCAGCAAAAGCATTATAAAAATACAGTTGCTTCTGAAAGGCCTCAACCCGGTATCTCCTTAAAGCGCCAGTATCAGGAATAGCTTTATACATACCAATCAAAGCAGTCTCCCGCTCAACTTTTAAATGCTGGCATACGGCCAATGCTAAAGCAACATTATCCCGATGTTCGATATAACTGAAGCCTTTCATTTCTTCCAATGATACTGATTCAGCATTAACAAAATGGGAAACTGTATTTTTTTTGTCAGCTATATCTTTTAAGGTATGAGGTATAATATTTTCAGAAGTAAAAAGGTGCTCATTTTTTGGTATTGTCCTTCCAAGCGTTTCTGCAATTTCGGGTAAGGTTTGTCCCATCACGTCAACATGATCCAGCCTTATATTGGTCATTACATTAATATTTGAATGGATCATTTGATTTTCAGTAATTGACTGGTATTGGGGCTGTAATGCCATACATTCCATTACCAATGCCTGTGCTTTTCGTAAAGCAGTAAATTTTACAATTGATAATTGTTCAATGATATTGGCAGAAGATTTACGGTAAATATAAGTTTCGGTACCATCCTCAATAATTAATCGGGGAAAAGTACCGGTTACTTTTGTAATGGTTGAAATTCCTCCTGCCCTTAATCCTGCTCCTACTAGACGGGTAACACTCGATTTTCCTCGGGTTCCATTTATATGGATACGGATAGGAATGGAATATATTCGTTTTTGATGGCGAACAAATTCAATTAAGCCAACAATTGCCGCAACAATTATCATTATAAGCAAAATGTAAAAGCTATACATTTCCGTTCCCGAATAAAGATTAATCCAACAAGAACATTTTCATTGTTTCCACAAAATTATCTGTCTGAATCCTATAGAAATAAATACCTGGATTTACAGGATTTCCTGCATCATTTAAGCCATTCCACCTTATAGAGTATTTACCGGCTGATTGTTGTCCACTTTGAAGTGAGCGTACAAGTTTCCCGCTTATATTAAAGACATTCAATGAAACATCACTAAGTTCAGGCAATGAATATTTTATCCATGTATTTGAACTAAATGGATTTGGATAATTTTGTTCTAAGCTAAAACTACCTGGAATGAGATTGCCACCCAAATCCGGATTTTCATCAATCGCTGTAAATATATAATAATAGGGAGCCTCTGTTGTAAATTTAATAGCATATTCATTAGTAATACTGGAAGCAGTAGCATCATAATCTTCATTAAAAACATATTGTAATCCAACATTCTGAGAATGATTTTCAATACCAATAGTATTACTTGTAATTTCTTCAATTGTCTTATACTGAAAAATCAATTCACCATCTCCGGTAGTAGTAGGATAATATGCAGGATCTAATAGAATCGATTGAAAAACCTCAGGTTTAGGTTCATACGTAAAATCATTATGTGAGATGCTATCCCATTCAATTACAAAACGGTGGTTTGCATTATCGAAATAATAAAAGATATCTCCTTCGGCTAAATATTCAATATCATATAAATCATCCCAGAAAACTGCCGCCATACTAATGATATCATCATTGTAGGGTAAAGTATTATTGATAGGTGCAATTTGATCTCCACCTCCAAAAGCTATCCAGCCATCTGTACTAATCCGCAGGTGATTATAGTTTATCCCATAATACTTAAAAGTAAAAGGTAAATCTATTGTTGATGTAAAGTCACTTACATTTGGCACATAAACCTGTGTTCCAACACTTTCTATTTCCACCCAATTATAATCCGGTGTTTGCTCATAAAATGAATCATCGCTTGAATAGGCATAATAACCATAGGCATCAGGTCCCGAATATTCAGATGGTACAGGCAATGCTACAGGCAAATTAATATCAGGAATTATTTGATAGGGATAGTTTCCATCCTGTGTGTAAAGTTTTAAAGAAAACTGAGCCCAGTATTCTGTTGGACAGGAAGCATCAACACTAACGATAAAACAATCATCTGTATTGATAGAAAGGTCACTGATATTTATTGTACCAAACGAACCTATTGTATCATCAATAGTAATGTACTGGTCATTACTCATTAAAACGCCCATAACATCTGGTGCAATATCTTCTCCAATGTTCTCTACTGAGAATACCAAATTCACTATTTCTCCCGGATCCATCCTGTAATTCATATTAGCAGAACCAGCATCATTTACCATGAAATTCTTATACTCCAACATACAACCGGTTACTACTGTAGAATAGTCATAGTCCCAGGAACTATTAGAAGTTGTGACATGTAACTGTAAAGTTATTTCTTGTCCTACAGGACATTCTGGTTTTACAAAAAATTGAAATGGTTCTCCGGTAGAAGAACTGCCCGGTGTAAGATTACCAAAACTTATGGGATCTGTAGATATTATCTGAACATAATCCGGATCAGCTGATAATAATGTAGCCTCAATATTATTGGAAGTTAAAGTTCCCCAATTCTTAAGTGTAAAAGTAATATTACAATTTTCATTGGGATTAATTAATCCATCCGTATTCCCGTCCAAATCAACAATCAATGGATCACCAAAAGGTTCAATAAGTTCCTGAGGTTGGCCAACAAGTATTGTGGCTTGGTAGGGTATGACATTTCCCCCACGTACGGTTACTGTTATGGCTTGCTCTATGGCGGGTATTATTTCTATTAAAACATATCCTTCAGAATCAGTAATCCCGGTAGCAAAAACATCACTTCCAGCTAAACAAACCTCTGCATTTGCAACTGGTTCTCCAGACGCATCGAATGTAACTGAAAATTCCAAAAGATTAGTTCCAACATTAATGGAAGATTCATGATCAACATTCACAGCCAGGGGAACCTCTTTCCAAATATGAATACTTGGGTCCCCTAAAATACAATAGATTTTATAATGATATTCCACCCAGTATTCATTTCCAAAAACATTATACATGTAGAGCTTACCTCTAAGCAAGGCCTGTCCCGGTGTATCCATCCCTTCCTGAAACATGCCGGTATATATACCTTTATCAAGCTTATTATTATATGTTGTATGTGTGTTTGAAGTTGGGCCAACAAAAGCAATACATCCTCTTGGCTCAGGTAATGAACCTAATTGTACCCATTCTTCACCAAAACAATTGCCTCCATAAGTATCAAACATCGCAACACCACAGCCAATACTGGTCACAAATGGAAATTTTTCACCATTATTTAAGCCCGAAACATCCGATGTATTAAAATAATAACAATTTGCTGACCATCCACTGCTCCATCCTTCACCACGATAGTTTAAATAACTCCGTCCTTCATTAATGGTACTGATAACATCCCATAAATCCACGGTGCATCCACTTCCACCCCATCCAACTCCATCACTCATCAAAGTATCCACAGAATAAAATTGACCATCTTCCAGCATTAGCCCAGCTGCAAACCGTTTGGTTTGCACTTGTGAAGCGTAGGCATTGTTTGAACAAACGGTTGCTGTTTTAAACCAATCTGTATCATCCGTATAAGGTTCTTTTTCGTATAATAAAAACTTATTTATCATCACCTGCATACGGTAATCACCCTGATTGGTAAAACGACCTATCATCATTTCAGGGAAATAATCACTTCCTTCTACCTGTACAAAATAATCTTCACAAGGGAATGAGTAGTCAGGATAAGTTACTATTTTCTTAGGAAAAATGCCATCGTCTCCAACGATCAATACATATGTTGGTGGGACTTCCCAGTTAAAATATGCATCTATTATGTGATCTTTAATGATATCCGGATTATTTGAGTTAGCACCAATATCACTGAATTTAGTAACATGAATATCAGTACCACTTTGTCTTTTCCAGTCAGCATATATTTGAAAGCTTTCGATAAATTCATCAGGCATTATGCATAACATTAATTCATGACCTTCTTCTTTTCCTCCATACATGTTGTCTAATACTTCCTGATAATTAAATATGGAACTACGGTATAATTTTCCAAAAGAAGGGGCAATTCCCTTTTTACCTGAAGTTTTAGGATTCACTACCTCACCTGACCCGTAATTTACCTTTATGGTAATAGAAGAAACAGCTTGCAATTCATTTTTAGCAGGAATATAACGTATGGGAAAAACTGACACACGGGTTATCCGAAAATCACGAAAAACAGAAGGGAGATCAACTGTTGCAAATCCTTTTGGAAAAATATCATCAGACTGATAAGCTATTGTATTTTCTATATAGAGTGACTCAGGCTGGCCTTCAATCCAACTGACACGTGCAGGTGGAAGAAATATATTTTCGAATGTTTGAACTTCTCCAGTTTCAATTATTTCAACTGAAACAGCTGCCTGGTCAGGTATCGCTAAAATTTTGGCAATATGTGGTAACTCAGGCGACCCATTTTTTGTAGAGAACACATCTGTCAATAAATCAACAGTCTGGTATGTTTTCCCATCAGAAATAAATTCGTTTAAATCGAATCCGGAGATATCAATTTTAATAACCGTGCTGTTATTATCCTGGCTAAGTAAGGTAACAATCGGAGGGGTATTTGATGTTTTGTTTTTATCTACAGAAACCCAATCAGCCATTAAACTAAAAGGTAATAGTGCAAATACAAATAAAACAATGAGTAATCGTTTTACCATCATGATCTTTTTTATTTAAGTTAATCTTGTAACAAGGTGTTACTTATTTTTTGAAAATCAATTTTTTATTGGAATATCAGGGATCATTGTCATCAAGACAGTTATATTTTTTAAACGGTTGCCTACATTTTTTACCTTAAAACTATTTATATAAAATCTAAACTAATTATAAATCAATTTATCCCTCTTATAATAAAACAGTTAACCCCAACACCCTAATTAAGGCAAATGTACAAATAATATTAAATTAAGTATGTTACTTATTGAATGTTAGGAATAACAATTATTTGTTGAAAAATGAAAAGATTTCAAACAAGGTACCCTATGCTTCAATCCAGCCTAAATTCGAATCCACTTTCATATCAAAATCACGTATATATGGTTTTATATCTAACAAAGGTGATCCATCAAGAATATCGAGACCATGGGTATAAATCTTGTTTCCCTCAATTTTTTTGATTTTGGCTACTGTTAATCCAATTGGATTTATTCTGTTAGGTGAGCGAGTGGCAAACAATCCCACTTCCTTACCATTTCCACGGGGTGGAAAAATGTGCATTCTTGGTGGTTTTTTTTGTTTATGGATATGAAAAAGGATATAGCAATAGTTAAGTTTGTCCAGTAAATAAAGGCCTTCAGTGTAATCCTCATTCAATTCAATAAAAAATTCGCCCCCTTTATTTTCGTAATCAGTATAAGGGGCATCCTTCTGATAAGGAGTATGGATTGTACCTATGGGTGATAATTTGATGTCCATCAATTTAATACTGGTTTGTGGATGATCGATAGTTAATTGATAAAGTAATTAAATCATTTATCACTATTCATTAATCTTTTTATTTAGCCATTCATACCAATTGTTCATTCCTTCACCGGTTTTTACAGAAAGTTCAAAAAACGTCAAATGATGGTTGACTTGCATGGCATACTCTTTACACTTTTCCATATCAAAATCAACATAAGGCAAAAGATCTGTTTTATTGATAATGCAAATATCTGATGTTTCAAACATTGTAGGATATTTAATTGGTTTGTCTTCGCCTTCAGTTGTACTGATAATTACCACCCGGGCTGCTTCACCCAAATCAAATAATGATGGACATACCAGGTTGCCAACATTCTCAATTATCAAAACAGAATTATCCTGAATGTTCAATTCCTTTACCGCTTTATTGATCATATCCGAATCCAGATGACAGCCATTACCTGTATTAACTTGCACGACCGGAGCACCAGCTTGATCAATGCGATTGGCATCGTTCATAGTTTGTTGATCGCCCTCAATCACATAAAACTTAATTTCCTTACCCAGATCTTTAATAGTTCTTTCCAGCAGACTTGTTTTACCAGAACCAGGTGAACTAACAAGGTTCAATGCCAGTATATTTTTGGCTTCAAAATAACCCCTATTTCTTTCGGCTAATAAATTATTCTTTCCAAGAATAACTTGTTCCACTTCAATTTCTTTACCATGGGAATGGCTATGGTTATCATGATGGTGATTGTGTGCATGATCATCTTTGTGATGGTGATGGTCCGCAAAGCTATCGTGTGTGTGAGTATGGCCATCATGATCATGTGAATGTTTGTGAGTGTGTTCA
>DAOVYU010000191.1 GCA_030635465.1 Bacteroidales bacterium
AAATTGCTGTAGATCTAAAAAAGGAAAGGGAAGAAATCAAAGAAGCATTTAAAAAAGAATTTGGCAAAAAGGAAAGTACATCTGAGCCTGATGATTTAAATATTATTGAAGAAAACAATAATGAACAAAACTTCATCATTCAATGGGAAGAAGAAAATGTAAA
This sequence comes from Bacteroidales bacterium, assembly GCA_030635465.1. Lineage (GTDB taxonomy): Bacteria > Bacteroidota > Bacteroidia > Bacteroidales > JAADJA01 > JAADJA01. Next base: position 164 of record DAOVYU010000191.1, read on the forward strand.
AGATTCAACTGAATTGAAAACCTCAGATCAAAAACCTAAGCCATCAAATAAAGAAAAAAAGCAAGTCAGCAAGGAATTTATCATTGTGTGGGATGAGGAAAATGACACGATCAAGTAACCATTAAAAAATATCTTTGGGGTTTAAGTATTACAATTTACTGTTCTACCTCCAGTTTAAATCCAGCTCCATGTACATTTGTAATTGAGATTTTGGGATCATCCTTTAAGTGCTTTCTCAATTTAGTGATAAAAACATCCGTGCTCCGGCCTATAAAATAATCATCATCACCCCAAACAGATTTTAAAGCGGTTTCCCTGGTCAATAGTTTATTTTCATAAATACACAACAATTTCAATAGTGCTGCTTCTTTCCGGGTGAGGGGTTTTTCAATATCATCTGACGTAAGTAACATGTTACTATAGTCAAATGTATAGATACCAATATTAAATATTTTTTGATCATTATTAGTTCCACCATTTTGAGCCAACATGCAACGTTTCATTATCGCTTTGATACGCATGCTTAGTTCTTCAGTACTAAATGGCTTGGCAATGTAATCATCACACCCGACTTGAAATCCCCTAATGCGATCCTCCTTTAATGATTTCGCTGTTAAAAAAATGATGGGTGTTTGCTCATCAAATTTTCGTATATCTTCTGCAACACTAAATCCATCCTTCTTTGGCATCATTACATCCAGGATTACAAGGTCGTATTTACCATTGGTAAATTCAGTCAATCCCTCTTCACCATCTTTACAAAGTGTGGTATTGAAATCCAGCATTTCAAGGTAATCCTTGATAACCATACTAAGGTTCGGATCATCTTCAACCAATAGTATTTTGGCTGTTTGAATTTTGTTTGTTTTCACTATGTTGTGTGATTAGTTAGTCTATAGTTTTATAAACATATAATAATTAAAGTGGTTCATTTTCAAATAGAAAAGGAAAGCGTAAATCGGCTTCCTTTGTTCAACTCACTCTCAATATCTATTTTCCCACCCATTTGCTCTACCATTGTTTTCACATAAAATAACCCAATTCCAAACCCTTTGGAATCATGAATATTCCCAGTTTGAAGACGATGAAACTTTTTAAATACATCCGACTGATTTTCTCTGCTTATCCCAATACCTTTATCTTCAATTGAAATTTTAATTTTTCCCTGATTATTAATGGTGTTGATTTTTATATCCGGGTTTTGTGGAGAATACTTGTTGGCATTGTCCAGCAAATTGTTTATCACATTTGTAAAATGCTCCTTATCAATAGTTACCATATATTGCAAGGCTTCTAAATTTGCCTGTAAATTTCCTTTTCGATCTACAACCTGCACATTAAAATTATCCATACAATCCTGTATTACTTGATGTACATCAACTTCTTTTAACTTCAGTTTATAATCCTCCTTATCAATGATAGCAATTTGAAGCACCCTTTCAACCTGGTTTTTAAGTCGTGTGTTTTCGTCAAAAATAATTTTAGCATATTTCTTTACCTTTTCAGGATGCCTTACAACAACATCTTTTGAGAGTATTTCACTTGATATTGAAATAGTTGAAATGGGTGTTTTGAACTCATGGGTCATATTGTCTACAAAATCTGTTTTCATTTCAGAAAGCTTTTTTTGTTTCAATAGGGCATATATGGTAAAAAAGAAACTAAAAATCAATACCATTAGAAATAAACCAGACATTACTGGCAAGATGATCATTTGACTTAGGATCATCGACTTTTGATTGGGAAAATATACTGTTAAAATATAACTTTCTGATTGACATAAACAGGTCAGTGAAACCCAATGGGGCGAATCTATTAATTGCTGAAGTGTTCCATCATATTTCCCCATAACAAACAATTTATCAGCACTACGATAAACACCATAAGTGAATTCTTCAAAAATTTCCATACTTGAGAATTCCACATTAAGCAATGAGTCAAGCTTAGCTGGATTGACAGCTGAAAATAAATCAATGTTTTCCACATAAAGCTTTGGGTTGATGTCGGCCATCTCTAACGTATATACTTCTTCGGAGGTCATTAATTGGTTTACAACACTTTTTATAGCTACCTTAACACTATTGTTAAATTGATCTTCTTTAAGCAAAGAAGCATCCCTAACCCAAAATAACTGAGTAATGAGAGCTGCAACCAATGAAACGGTAGTAAGGGTAATGATTATAGAAATCACTTTTCGATTCATAATGTTCAAATTTAGCCAGTCTGCGTCAGCAAAACATTGAATTTAACAAATAATTAACAATAATTAACAACTCATTAACATATAAAATTGTTCATCCACGTTATGTTTGCATAGAAATTTACAACGAATAATAATTCACTAATTTAAATTTATTGATATGAAAAAATTAATGTTTGCAATTGGAGTATTCTCGTTTTTATTAATCGGAGCAATTTCTGTTGATACAGTAAATGCTAATACCGTAACTGACGATCCTCCAAAGAAAGAAGCTAAAAGTACTAAAAGTTGTTCTGATGCCACTAAAACAAAATGTTGCTCAGGTAAAACTTCAGCTGCAAAATGCGGAGATAAAGAGGGTAAATCTGCCAGCACTAGTACTACTACAAAAAATACTAAGAAAAGCGATCCTGATAAAAAGTAAATTGATAACCTCTTGTTTTTGATCCCGATTATGACTTTGCTCTAATCGGGATTTTTTTATGAGACTATTTTTATACTACCGAAAGTGAAGTGAAAAACCCAAGCTGAACAATCCCAATAGCAATTCTAATCGGGATCTTTTAATCTATACAAATAAATCATAAATATTGAATTCAAAGCAATTAGCTTAATTTTGCTGTCCAAATTTTATTTAAAATGGAGGAAACAGTCAGTACTACTTATTTGGGAGAACTTAGAACAGAAGCAATTCATGTTAAATCAGGAAATGAACTCATTACTGATGCACCAATTGATAATAAAGGGAAAGGGGAAGCATTTTCACCAACCGATTTACTAGCAACATCACTTGGAAGTTGTATGTTAACAATTATGGGAATTTCTGCGATGGAACATGGTTTTAACATAGATGGAACAAGGGTTAAAATCTGGAAAATAATGGAGTCAAATCCCCGACGAGTTGGAGAAATTAAAATTGAGCTTACATTCCCAAAAAAGAACTACTCTGAAAAAGAAAAAAAATTCATTGAGAAAGCGGCCTTTACTTGTCCTGTTAATTTAAGTTTACACCCGGATTTAAAAAAAACAATTACTTTTAATTATTAATATGGACATAAAAATCTCACCAGGCATAAAACATCACGAGGAAATAATCTCGAATGAAACCCATTGTGCTTTGGCTTTTGGATCAGGATCTGTTAATGTTTTTGCAACCCCAGCCATGATAGCATTATTGGAAAAAACAGCTCACGAAAGTGTACAGCCGCTATTACCAGATGGCTTTACTACCGTTGGGACAGAAGTGAACATAAAACATCTGAAAGCCACTTCCATTGGAAAACAAGTAAGAAGTGATTCATATCTAAGATCGGTTGATGGCAAAAAACTATTATTTGAGCTGCATGCCTGGGATGACAAAGGATTAATTGGGATTGGAACACATACCAGAATAATTGTTGAGGAGAAGGTTTTTATGGAGAAGTTGAAATAATTATTCCCTGTTCTTCGAATCAATAATAATTGTCACCGGACCATCATTCACCAATCCTATTTCCATCATAGCTCCAAACTCACCAGTTTGCACAGGTTTGTTGATTTCTTCATCAAGTTTCTTCACAAACTTTTCATACATAGGTATGGCGAAATGAGGCTTGGCGGCATTGATATAGGATGGACGGTTGCCTTTATGTGTACTGGCATGCAAAGTAAACTGGCTTACCACCAATACCTTGCCATCCACTTCATTAACAGATAAATTCATTATTCCATTTTTATCGCTGAAAATCCTTAATCGGGCTATTTTCCCGCATAACCAATCAATATCTTCCTGGATGTCGCTATTTTCAATTCCAAGCAAGATCAATAATCCGGATCTAATACTACTTATGGTAGTCTGATCAATTATAACTGATGCTTTTGAAACCCTTTGTAAAACTACTCTCATATTTTCAAGATAAAAGACAAAAGTAAAAAGATAAAAGTAATGGTAAAACAAAATAAAAAAAGCCCCTGTACATATTAGTCAGAGGCTTAAACATTTTCAAATAAATATTATTAATTCGGCACCTGGCT
>DAOVYU010000087.1 GCA_030635465.1 Bacteroidales bacterium
AAAGACAACCTGAATCGCTGCTTAATAGATGAACATGTTCATACCTGGTTTACAACCAATATAGATGGTATTGAAAACTTGCAAATTGTTACCCTTGAAGATATCGCAAACATTTTTGAATTCAGCAAAGGTTATAACATTGATTTTATTAAAGATAAGGATGAAATTTTTGAAGATGAACCCTCCAGAAAATATGGGATCATAAATTCAGATCTTTTAAAAGTAGGGGCAATCAAGTCAAAAGAGACATCCATTAGTGTTTATAATCTTCACTTACAAGTTACTATTCGGCTATATAAAGATGATGATCCAACACAAAACCGATTAATTACCGTAAGTCTTGGTAATCTGAATACTACCGGAATTTAATTTTTTTGTAATTAACATCCATTTAACAATTTAGACATATTCCATATATTTTATGTTATAATCACCTTTATCTTTGCAGATTATATTTATATGTTACTAATATTCAATTCATAAAACATGATTAAAAAAATTATTGGATTAATAATATTATGCGGATTTATTATTTCTTGCATGAATCAACCTGAAAAAGAATATAGTTTTTCCATTCATGGTACCATCGAGGGAGATTACTCAGGAATCGTATTTTTATATAAACGAGAAGCTGGTGAATGGATAAAAATGGATTCAGCTGTGGCTGAAAACAATATTTTTCTTTTCCAGGGAAAAATTGAATTGCCTGAAATGTATTACATAAGCGTGGAGGGTGATAATAATTTTGCAGAAATTTTTGTTGAACAATCTGACATTAATTTTAAAACAGGTTTAGATGATTTTCGAAATCCTGAAATTAGCGGATCTGCCTCCCATCTTGAATTTATAACTTATCAGGAAAAATCAGCTGTAATAGATGAAAAACTATCTGAAGCATGGAAAAACATTAAAGAAGCAAGGGCAGAGGGTAATAGGGAATCCGAAAAAAACTGGGAAGAGGCTTATGGAAATGCAGAAAATGAGCAAGTGAATTTTATTATTGATTATGCTATGCAAAATAATGCTTCGGTTGTTTCTGCATATGTTGTATTACGAAATGCATATCAATATGACGAAACGGATTTGGAGCCTGTGGTCAATAATTTTGACAAATCTATTCAAAGCTCTATTTACATTCAAAAACTCTCAGAACGGATAGAAACCCTAAAAAGAGTTGCAATTGGACAACCAGCAATTGATTTTACCATGAATGACATGGAGGGAAATCCTGTTAAATTAAATTCACTATATGGCAAATATTTATTGGTTGATTTTTGGGCATCCTGGTGTGGTCCTTGCCGGCGAGAAAATCCAAATGTAGTTGCTGCTTTTAATAAATTTAATAACAGGGGTTTTGATATTTTGGGGGTTTCGTTTGACAAGGATAAGGATAAGTGGATTAAAGCTGTAGAAGATGATGGACTTTTATGGCACCAGGTTGGAGATCTGAAGGGATGGCGAAATGAAGCCGGAAAATTATATGCCATCAACTCAATTCCATCCAATATATTATTAGATCCAGAAGGAATAATAATTGCCAAAAATTTACGCGGAGAAGATCTATTGGCACAATTGGAAAAACTATTTGCAAATTAAACTTTATTAAACTAATTCTTTTTGAGTTGGATCAACCCAGATAGTGGAGCTATAATTTTTATCATTCCTGCCTGGATATTTATAGTATGTTCTTCTTGAACAATCCCAAGACAATCATATATTAATATTTTTGTTTTACCAAAGTCAAAATCAAAATCAAGGATAATCTCAGTTGAGCCCTTGGCATTAACAACATCAATTTCTGTTAATTCAGGATTACCAATCTTAAGTATCTGATCATCATAAACTGCGATGATTTCTTTATTGATTTTTGATGATTTTAATACTGGATACAATGCACCAGGGTTTTTAGGAATAAAATCGCCATCAAGCAGTATTTCTTTATTTTCTTTCCAGTATTTGATCCAAAACTTTACCATCTTAAAATGTTCTTCAGGAATAGAATCAAGCTTAACAGATAATTGGGGAACAGTAAATAAAATGTTTAAAATTTGTAAGGCAGCACTTTCCACCGGGTCTTCTTTATGCCACATAAACATATCGGAATGAACAGCTGTATTTCCAGAAGCAATTCTCAAATCTGTAGTCCTGACACGGTTTACAATTTCCATATTGGGGCAATCAGCTGCCCTGAACATGTTTCCATATTTTCGCATTAATGGGCCAATGTAAGGCTGGCGAAATTCAATCATGATATTTGGCCTGATATCTTTTAGCCTGGACATAATATCTGTCATCAGTCTATCTGTAGCTTCATTTACAGATGCATAATCACGACCATTTCGGGCTGTCATATCTGTTTTTTCATCTGCATAAAACCATCCCAGGAAGTCCAGTTTAAATCCATCAAGGTTCCATTCAATCAGTGCTGTTTCATAGGTCTTAATAATGTGTTCTCTAACTTCGGGATATCGAGGATCAAGCACCCAGGTACTTTGGCTTTCCCAATGATGTAAATACTTTCCTTTAAATTGATTAAACAAATTTGCCTTTTCACCAATAAATGGTAGTGAATACCATAATAGAATCTTCATATCAAAAGCATGCAGGCTATCAACAAAAGCATGCATATTACCTATTCGTTCTGGAATCCAGTCACCAGTATATGCATACCCCCTTTTATTATCCAACGTTTGCCATCCATCATCTACAATAACAGCTTCCAGTCCAAGTTTTTTCCCAATTTTACATTCCTTTATTACTTCTTCAACTTCTAAATTTTGATGGAAATTATACCAGGTAGAATACATTGGCATTCTGGCAATTTCAGGTACAGGGGCAGGTGTATAATTCGGCATGGATGCCCACCAATCAGTTGATTCGCTTATGGACTTATAATAAGGTATATTTCTTCTGTCAACTCTGATGTCAATGGTATATTGCTTTATGGGTTGATGGGGTTCACTAAAAAGTTCAATATTGCAATAGAATTTTGAATCTTCTTCCCTTAACCAGGTGTTTGTATTAATCTTATTAAGGACATCTGATAAGGCAAATGTCAACCTGTTTTGATCGGCACTATTGATAAATGATATTAAAGGAACCTGACTGGAAGCAAGAGAATGAATGTCATTTCCATAATAAGTTACCTTATCAGTTCGAATATTAGAATTCCAAAACTGATATACATCAATGGATGGGAAGCTCCATTCAAGATTCAACCTGGGGGGAACTGCAAGTTCTGCTGATGTTAATTTCACAGATACGATTTCCAGATCAGGAGCAATTTCCGTTGATGTAATATCGGTACTAAATGTTCCTAATTCACCTTTAATCTTGATTTGATCTGAAGAAAATGGAATTGAAATCGTTAGATTTTTAGATGTAATATTTCCAACCTGTTGATTTTTAGTATTACAGTTTGAAAAAATTGCCAATACTAATGGAATAAATAAAATCCTGATTTTCATAAATTGAAGGATATGTTGAATTCAATAATAATATTGCAAATTAATTATTTATCCCGTTCCATCCACATATCCCGAAATGATTTATTTGCAAATTTCGGAAGCTCTCTTCTTGGTCCCCATGCATTTTTAAAAATCAATTGAATACCTATATTTTTCAATTTGGAATTGAACATATCCATACGTTTCCGTTTGGATAAAAAAGTATTCATACTATTTATGGCAATTTTTTCACCTCTTTTGTAATATCCTAAATTAACTGATTCATTCCTGTTATCCAGTAACATTTCGTGTAATGGAATTTTCACAGGACAAACTTGTGTACAACTGCCACACAATGAGGAAGCAAAACTCAAGTGCTTATATTGCTCCATACCTTTCAAATGTGGTGAAATAACTGACCCAATCGGTCCGCTATAGGTAGTATTATATGTGTGGCCACCTATATTTTTATATACCGGACAAGCATTTAAGCAAGCTCCGCACCGGATACAGGTTAGGGCATTTCTTTGTTTTTCATGTTTTAATATTTCAGCCCGGTTATTTTCAACCAATACCAAATACATTTCCTCCGGTCCATCAACTTCTCCTTCTTTTTTTGGTCCGGTAAATATCGAATTATAAACAGTAATATTTTGTCCTGTACCATAAGAAGCTAATAAGGGCCAAAACAAATCCAGGTCGTTTAATGAAGGGATTAATTTTTCAATTCCAACAACAGCAATATGTGTTTTTGGAAAAGCAGTTGACATCAAACCATTACCTTCATTTTCAGTTAAACAAACAGCTCCAATATCTGCAATTAAAAAATTAGCTCCAGTTATACCAACATCAGCATTGATGAATTTATTACGCAATTTATCTCTGACATAAGCTGTTAATTCTTCGGGTGTACTTTCGCGAGGAGTATTAAATTTTTCGTGAAATAACTCTGCAATATCATCTCTTGATTTATGCATTGCAGGAGTAACAATATGATAAGGTTTTTCACCAGCAATTTGAACAATGTATTCTCCCAGGTCAGTTTCAACTATTTCAATTTCATTTTGCTCAAGAGTTTCATTTAACTCAATTTCTTCTGTAATCATCGACTTGGATTTCACCACATTTTTTGCATTCCTTTTATGCAATAATGTTAAAATCTCTTGTGTAGCTTCCTCAGCATTCTGGGCCCAGATAATTTTTCCACCATTTTTTTCAAAATTGGCAGCAAATTCAATTAAATATTTTTCCAGGTTATTTACGATCCGGTGTTTTAAAGCTGCAGCTCTTTTTCTGGCTAATTCAAGATCTTTAAATTGCTCTTTTCCTTTTAGTACTGCTTCATTGTATTTACCAATATTATAGTTGATCTTAAAACGATGTTCAAGATCAAATGCTTTTTTTGCAGATTCTTTTATAAACTTTTGGTAAATCTCACCCATATTTTAATTAAAATTTTATTCAGAAACAGGAATTTTATCAATTCTGTTTTTATGTCTACCACCCTCAAAATCGGTATTTAAAAATATATCTACCATTTTAGTTGCTGTTTCAAAATCAACAAATCGTCCAGGAAGCGCAATAATATTGGCGTTATTATGTAATCGTGTCAGTTTCGCCTGTTCCAGATCCCAGCATAAAGCCGCCCTTACATTAGGATATTTATTCGCAGTCATACTGGCACCCTGACCACTACCACATAGTATAATTCCAAAGTCAAACATCCCAATATTAACTGCTTTTGCAATAGGATGAATAAAATCGGGATAATCAACACTTACAATTGAACTGGTACCATAATCCTTCAATCTATATCCTTTAGTTGATAATTTTTGAATTAAATATTCTTTTAATTCAAATCCTCCATGATCAGAACCCACAGGTATTACCTGATTTTTATCAAACATGTTAATAATTTATTTCAAACAAAAGTAAGTATTTATAATATATGTGATTATAAATTAATCGTTTAAAAAACTTTCACAAATTACTTTTCTATTTATAGCCTTAAAAATCAATTTCTTAATTTTTTCAACACTTTTCTGTTTATATCTGTGTAATTTTGTTAATAAATTCTAACAAGCAAAATGGTTATTAACAATTGGAATAATATGTAAAAATTTGCTTTGGTTTTATTTATTTTTTTAAGTAGTTTTTGTAGGATTTCAAACATATTATTAAGTATACTTTCAACTTAATTTTTAAACATTAAAAAGTTCTAACATACAGTTAATAAATGCGTAAATTGCAGTAAAAGAGAATAATTGATGTTCAATAACTGTTAATAATAAAATATAAATCAAGAAGTCAATAAATCAGTGATAATATTTTTAACACTATTAACAGGCTAATTATTAATACATATTTATTATTTAAAGAA
>DAOVYU010000132.1 GCA_030635465.1 Bacteroidales bacterium
ATTTTATAAAACCATTCGTATTGAAACAGTAAAGCCAAATCGCCTTAAACTGAACCTTGATTACGATCGTGAATTACTTTCATATGATACCCGGGATCAAGACGGTAAATTGAATGTTAAGTGGTTGCATGGAGCAGTTGCACGAAACTTAAAGGCCAGGGTTATGGTTACTTTGAGAACCATCCGAACAAAATTTGATAATTACAAAAACTTTGTTTTTGATGATGCTACAAAGAGATATTATCCAGAAGAGTCCACAATCTTTGATGGCCGAATCAATGAACTGGGTAAAGCCAATGTAAAATCTGATCTGGGAGTTCAAAACCAGGCACCCGGAATGCTGAAAGCTAATTTTATGGTTCGGGCATTTGAAGAAGGTGGTGAATTCAGTACGGATTTTTTTTCGATAAACTATGCACCATATAATACATTTGTTGGCTTGAAACTTCCACAATCTGGTACTTGGGGAAATGAATTTGTTACAGACTCCACCTATACGATTGATATTGTGACAGTGGATAAAGAAGGAAACCCAGTTTCAATTCCTAAGCTGGAAGTAGTGGTTTTTAAAATGTCATGGCGCTGGTGGTGGGATATCTCTTATGAAAACATGGGAAGTTATGTTCGTAGAGAATACAGGGATATCATTTTGGAGAAAAGCATTTCTACTGCAAATGGGAAAGGTTCTGTTGATGTAAAAGTTGAATATCCTAATTGGGGAAGATTTTTGATCAAAGTGATTAATCCTTCTGGAGGGCATAGCTCATCAACAGTTTTTTATGCTGATTGGCCATCATGGGTTAGTCGAGATAGCAGGACACTGCCTGAAGGAGCCAAAGTAATGAATTTTACAACTGATAAAGAAAAATACAATGTGGGCGACCAAGTTATAGTAACTTTTCCATCAAGTGGAGAGGGTAGAGCACTGGTTAGCATTGAGGATGGCTCAGACATTGTTGATGCGCACTGGGTTATTACGGAAAAGGAAAAGAAAGAAACATCCTTTAATTTTGAGATTACAAAAGAAATGACCCCTAATGTGTATGTTAATTTAACATACATACAACCCCATGCCCAAACGGCCAATGATTTGCCAATTCGTTTATATGGAATCAAATCAATAAATGTTGAAGATCCTTCAACAATTATTCTACCAGTTATTAAAATGGCCAATGAGCTTGTTCCGGAAAAATCATTTACAATTTTGATCTCAGAAAAGAACAATCAGCCTATGACTTATACATTGGCAGTGGTAGATGATGGTTTACTTGATTTAACGCGATTTAAAACACCCGACCCATGGACTGAATTTTATTCGAAAGAGGCATTGGGTGTTAAAACATGGGATATTTATGATTATGTATTGGGAGCCTATGGTGGTAAATTGGAGCAATTGTTTGCTATTGGAGGTGATGAAGGGGAATTAAAAAAGTCAGAAGCTAAAGCCAATCGATTTAAACCGGTGGTGATGTTCCTGGGTCCGTTTGAATTGGAAAGTGGCACTGCAGAACATACCTTACAGATGCCGCGATATGTTGGTTCTGTCAGAACTATGGTTATTGCCGGTCAGGAAGGAGCTTATGGCGTTGCTGAAAAAACAACTCCGGTAAAAAATCCATTAATGTTGTTGGGAACATTACCAAGAGTTCTGGGTCCTGGTGAATCAGTGAAATTGCCAATCACAGTATTTGCCATGGACAAAAAAGTGAAAAAAGTTAAAGTTGAGATACAAACAAATGAACTTTTGGTTCCTGATGGTGTGACTTTAAAATACCTGGATTTTGATAAACCATGTGACAAAGTGATAAATTTTGATTTAAAAGTACCTGAAAAAATTGGTATTGGCAAAATCTCAATTGTAGCTACTTCAGGAATTGAAAAAGCGACTTATGATATAGAAATACAAGTGAGAAACCCAAATCCACCGGTAACGAAATATGTAGAAACAATTATACATCCAGGTGATAGCTGGGAATACTCCTATGAGCCAGTTGGAATGGAGGAAACGAATTCAGGATTGCTTGAAATTTCAAGAATACCACCCATCGATTTTGGCAGACGGCTGAAATACCTGGTTCGTTATCCTTATGGTTGTACTGAACAAACTACATCATCAGTGTTTCCCCAATTATTCCTGGGGGATGTAATGGAGATTGATCACAAGATGAAAAACTGGGTTACAAAAAACGTTAAAGAAGCTATTCAACGTCTTTCGTTTATGCAACATCCCAATGGAGGATTCCGCTACTGGCCCTCAGCGATACAAGCTAATGACTGGGTAAGTAGTTATGCTGGGCATTTTATGATGGAAGCAGAAGCTAAAGGCTATACATTGCCCCCAGGGTTTAAGGATCGGTGGATCAAATACCAGCAAAATAATGCCAAAAACTGGATCAATTATAGTAAAGATCATTACCGTTATTATCATTATTACCACTTACAACAGGCATACCGACTCTATACCTTAGCCCTCGCTGGAAAACCTGACTTGAGTAGTATGAATCGTTTCAGGGAATTACCCGGATTAACAAGTCTTTCCAGATGGCGATTAGCAGCAGCTTATGCATTAGCTGGTAAACCTGAGGTTGCAAGAGATCTTACTAAAGAGCTTGATTTTGAAGTGGATAATTACGATTTAATGAATGTAACCTTTGGCTCTTCTATCAGAGATAAAGGTATGATCATTGAAACTTTGGTTATTATGGATGAGAAAGAAAAAGCTTCATCACTGGTTATAGAACTTTCAAAAAAATTAAGTGGAGAAAGCTGGTATAGTACACAATCAACTGCATATGGTCTTATGGCATTGGCAAAGTTTGCAGGAAGTAGCAAGCTAGTAGGTGATGAAATGTATTTTGATTATAAAATCAATAAGCAGGATGAAAGATCTAAAAGGACTAAATTACCTCTTTCGCAGTATGAAATTAATATCCAAGGAACTAAGCCTGGAGATATTAGTATTACCAACAAGGGTAGTTCAATCATTTATACCCGATTGCTATTGGAAGGTACTCCAATAGCAGGAGGAGAAACTGCAGCAAGTAGTAAATTAAAAATCAAAGTAAGCTATAAAATGCTTGATGGAAAAGTGATTGATCCTCGCAAAATTGAACAAGGAACTGATTTTATGGCCGAAGTGGAAGTGATCAATCCTAAGTTATATGGGAATTACTCTAACATGGCATTGATACAGATTTTTCCTTCTGGTTGGGAAATTATAAATACCCGGCTTACTGATTTTACTAGCGTTCATGAAAAAAGTCATCCGAATTACCGGGATATTCGTGATGATAGAATATATACCCATTTTGGGATATGGGATGTGAATAAATACGTTGTAATGTTGAATGCAACATATCAGGGTCGTTTTTACTTACCTGCTGTCAATTGCGAGGCTATGTATGATAATTCTATTTATGCACGCGTTGAAGGAATGTGGGTTGAAGTAATAGAACCGGGTGGAGCAGATAAATAAAAAGCAAAATTAAATATACTCCTCAAAAAAGTATTAAAGCAAATTTTAAATGATTTGGAGAACTTAATATAATCTTATTAGAAAATAGAATTAACAGAATAAGTGAAAAGGATAATTAAAAATAAATGGTTTCAGGGATTTGCAATCTTTCTAATGGTGAGTCTATTTATTGGATTTTGGTTTTGCCTCCCCAATCCATTATTTGATGATCCTACTTCAACTGTAATTGAAGATAGAAATGGCAGGTTATTGGGTGCCAAGATCGCAGATGATGGACAATGGCGATTTCCCTATAATGAACAAGTTTCTGATAAATTTAAAACTTCTATTATAGCTTTTGAAGATCGGTATTTTTTAAGTCACCCAGGTGTAAATTTGTTTTCACTATTTCGAGCAACCTTGCAAAATATAAAGGCAGGAGAGGTAGTTAGTGGTGGCAGCACCCTAAGTATGCAGGTGATACGTTTGTCAAGAAGAGGCAAGCCACGTACTGTTATTGAAAAACTTATTGAAATGGTTATGGCTTTTCGATTGGAGCTTCAATATTCTAAATCAGAAATCCTAGCCTTGTATGCTTCCAATGCTCCTTTTGGGGGAAATGTTGTAGGGTTAGATGCTGCATCATGGCGTTATTATGGAAGAGCTTCGACAGAATTGAGTTGGTCAGAATCGGCTACCCTCGCTGTATTACCCAATGCACCTTCACTTATTTATCCTGGTAAAAATCAGGATCAATTATTTGACAAAAGAAATCGGTTGCTTTCTAAATTACTTGATCTTAATATTATTGACTCCATGGATTATGAACTTGCCTTGATGGAGCACCTTCCCCTAAAACCTCAGCCAATTCAACAAATAGCACCTCATTTATTAACAAAAGTATTTTCTACTGAACGGGGTAAGCGTATTAAAACAACACTTGAAATCGATTTTCAGAAGGAAGTAACAACTATTGTTAACCGGCATCATCAAAAGTTATTGCACAATAAAATTTACAATGCAGCGGCTTTGGTGGTGAAAGTAGAATCAGGTGAAATAGTTGCATATATTGGAAACACATCATCTACAAATAAAGATCATGGTACTGATGTCGATATTGTTACAGCGCAACGGAGTACTGGTAGTATATTAAAACCCATGCTGTATGCAGCAATGCTTGATGATGGTTTGATTTTACCCAACACACTTGTTCCAGATGTTCCAACTCAAATTGGCGGATTTAATCCAATGAATTTTGATAGGTCATATTCTGGAGCTGTTCCTGCAAAGCAAGCACTTTATAGATCACTAAATATTCCAGCGGTAAAAATGTTACAATCATATGGTGTTCCCAGGTTTAAAAAGATGTTAATTGATGTAGGTATGACATCCCTAAATGAGTCATCTGATCATTATGGACTTTCGTTGATCTTAGGAGGTGCTGAAACAACGATGATGGATTTGGCTTCAATATATGGTAACCTTAGCCGTGTATTGAACCATTTTTATCAATATAGTCATCAGTATAATTCACTAGATTATCATCCCATTTATTTTAAGTGGAATGAAGAAGAAGGATATGAACTACCTGTTTTGCAAAATGAATCAATACTTACAGCAGCTTCAATCTGGTTTACCTATG
>DAOVYU010000213.1 GCA_030635465.1 Bacteroidales bacterium
TATTTTGCTTGGTGATGAGGATCTTATAAAACAAATAATTGACGATAATGAACTTGAACTTCATGGAGTTGAAATTATAAATCCGAAATCAAAAAAAGCTAAAAAACTCCGTGCAGATTTTGCTGAATTATTTTGGAAAAAAAGACAACGACAGGGAGTTACCTTGACTTCTGCTCAAGATGTGATGCTACATCGGAATTATTTCAGTCCTATGCTTGTTGAAACAGGGTTTGCAGATGCAATGATATCTGGGCTTACTAGAAATTATCCTGATACCCTTGCTCCAGCTTTGAAGGTAATTGGTAAAAAATCTGGGGCGTCTATTGTTACAGGAATGTATATGGTGATTACCAAACAAGGGCCCTATTTTTTGGCAGATTGTACAGTAAATAAAAATCCTACAGTAGAACAACTGGTTGAAATTACATTGCAAACAGCATATGCTGTTAGGCAATTTAAGATTGAACCAAGAATTGCCTTTGTTTCTTATTCGAATTTTGGCTCAAATGAGGGTAAGGTTCCTCAGATGCAGCGGGAAGCAGTTTCCTTTTTACATGAAAATCATCCTGACCTCATCGTTGATGGTGAAATGCAAGTAAACGTTGCGCTAAATGAAAAAATGATGAAGGAAGTTTTTCCCTTTTCTAAACTGGCTGGTAAAAGAGCTAATACACTAATATTCCCTTATTTAACAGCGGGAAATATAGCCTATAAATTGCTTCAAAGTGCAACCAATTATGACGTTATTGGACCATTAATAAATGGAATGAATAAATCAGTACATGTGTTACAAATGGGTAGTAGTGTAAGTGAAATTGTTAACATGGTGATGATAGCAGTATTGGATGCTCAATGTGTTGAAAAAAGACTCAAAGGCGAAAAGTGCGTTTAATTAATCAGGTAAATTTTCTTCTGCTCATTTTATGTCCTATTCCCCACATGTTGGAGTTATTTTATATGGATAGCTTCGTTCATGATTTGGTTTGATGCCCATTATTTCTATGGAACCTGATTCAGAATCTATCAGATTGGTAAGTTTCCTAAAATATATACTATATCATCAATATTAGTTATTTTTTAAGTTTTCACTTGTTCTAAATAATTTAATTGAAGTTGATCTAAAGAATTTCTAATCAAAGAAGTAGTGATGTAACATGCCAAAAGTCAGGATTTTTTTATTAAAAACGTAGGAAGTCTAGAATTATTAATATAATTTTATTGAATCTTATTTTGATAACCGAATTTGTATTGATTTTATTAATAATTAGTTTTGTTCATTGAATTATTTAATTGATTAAATGCTTTTTGAAGATACGTACAGGACGATTAGTAAACCATCAGAAGGAATTTATAAGGACAAAGGAAGTAAATTTATTGCTTTGGCATATCCTGTTCGCGATGAAGTAAAGGTGAAGGTAAAACTTGAAGAGGTAAAGAAAAAGTATCATGACGCCAGGCATCATTGTTATGCTTATAGACTTGGATTTGATAAACTGACATATCGGGTGAATGATGATGGTGAACCCTCAGGAACTGCTGGTAAACCTATCTTTGGTCAACTTCTTTCAAATGATCTTACAAATGTACTGGTAATTGTTATAAGGTATTTTGGCGGAACAAAACTAGGTATAAGCGGATTAATTAAAGCCTATAAATCAGCTACAATAGAAGCCTTAAAAGAAGAATTGTTCATTACAAAAAAGGTGTTGGATGTTTATGAGGCTAATTTTGATTATGATCAAATGAATGAAGTAATGAAGATTCTTAAAGAAGATATCATAAATCAGCTTGATCAATGTTTTGATTTGAAATGTATGGTAAAGTTTAGTGTACGTAAAAAATATACCAATGATGTTTATGATCGATTTAGAAAGATTAAGAATTTAAGTATAAAATATTTACATACTATTTAAGTTGGTAACCAGATAATTTTAGTTGTTTTTGTTATAAGCTATTTTTTTTAAAAAATCAAGTGCATATTTATTTTTTTTTTAACTTTTTTTAATGGAATTTTGCTCTCGATTCCTAAGACATGCTGGGTTATTGCCCATGTCTTAAAACGTTAATAATTAATTATATATATAAATATCAATTTATTAAATTGCTTTAATACAATTAGTTGCGAATGAAAAAAAATTGTAAAGCAGTCTGGGATAATTGTCTCAATGTGATTAAGGATAATATCAGTCACCAGAGTTTCAAAACTTGGTTTGAACCTATTAAGCCCGTTAAGCTTTTGGATCATGTGTTAACCATCCAGGTACCAAGCCAGTTTTTTTATGAATGGTTAGAGGAGCACTATATTACACTTCTAAAGAAAACCATAAAAAAAGAACTCGGTTCTGAAGGGCGGTTAGAATATAGTATTATTATGGAAAATTCCTATAATAACAACCCTCCATACACGGTAAACCTTCCTACATCCAATAGGGTGGCTATCTCTAATCCGGCAGTTAATATGCCCATAGACTTAAACAAGGGGTCTTCGAAAGATATTCCAAACCCATTTATTATTCCGGGTTTAAAAAAGATAAAAGTTAATTCTCAATTGAATGAAAACTATTCATTTGAGAATTTTATTGAAGGTGATTGTAATAGGTTAGCCAGGTCAGCAGGATATGCTGTTGCTAGTAACCCTGGTAAAACAGCTTTTAATCCTTTACTGATATATAGTAATGTAGGTCTTGGGAAAACTCATCTGGCACATGCTATTGGTATAGAAGTAAAAACCAATTTCCCTGAAAAGACTGTACTTTATGTAACATCAGAACAATTTACCAATCAATATATTGATGCTGTAAAAAATAACAGCTCTAATGATTTTGTCCATTTTTATCAAATGATTGATGTTTTGATCATCGATGATATTCAATTTTTAGTAAAAAAGGAAAAAACACAAGAAGTAT
The DNA here is from genome assembly GCA_030635465.1 of Bacteroidales bacterium. Lineage (GTDB taxonomy): Bacteria > Bacteroidota > Bacteroidia > Bacteroidales > JAADJA01 > JAADJA01. Next base: position 2,907 of record DAOVYU010000213.1, read on the forward strand.
ATTTTCATATTTTCAATCATTTACATCAAAACAATAGACAGTTGATCATTACTTCCGATAAACCTCCTGTGGAGATGGAAGGTATGAATGCGCGTTTGTTATCGAGATTTAAATGGGGTTTATCTGCTGATCTTCAGGTTCCTGATCTGGAGACCAGGATTGCAATTATCGAAAAGAAATTGTATAAGGATGGTGTTGATATGCCTAAAGATGTTATTGAGTACCTTGCATATTCCATTACTACTAATATTCGGGAACTGGAAGGTGCCCTTATTTCTATCCTTGCTCAGTCATCCCTGAATAAGAAAGCCATAAATCTTGATTTGGCTAAGAAAATGATTGACAAGTTCGTGAAAAATACCTCCAGGGAAATTTCGATTGATTATATACAAAAAGTTGTTTGTGACTATTTCGGATTACCCCTTGAAGCAATAAATTCAAAAACACGGAAAAGAGAAATTGTACAAGCACGTCAATTGGCTATGTATTTTTCTAAGAAAATGACAAAGGCTTCGCTTGCAACAATCGGACTTCATTGTGGAAATAAAGACCACGCAACAGTTTTGCATGCTTGCAGGACGGTAAATAATCTGATTGATACTGATAAACAGTTCCGCAATTACGTTGAAGAACTTGATAAAAAAATTACTTTATAAACAAGTTTTCTTGTTTTTTTAAGCAATTTTTATTATATTACCACAGTTATACTTTTAACTGAATTTACATTAGTTTTTATTAATCTATTATTGTTATGACGGATATGAATGTATTGTTTTTATGTCATGCAAACATGTGTCGTTCACCTTTGGCTGAAGGATTATTAAAATTAATTCTGAAGAATCGAAATATCCATGCTACTGTTGATTCAGCAGGTTTTGAAGCTTATCACATAAATGAACCCCCAGATGATAGGGCTATACAGAAAGGTCTTAAACATGGGATAGATATTACGGCGAAAAAAGTAAGACTTTTTAACCGGGATGATTATGATAAGTTTGATAAAATTTATGTCATGGATACAAATGCATATAGAAATGCAATGTATTTTGCACGCAATGATCAGGATAAAAATAAAGTTGATTTCCTGATGAATTTAATTAAACCAGGAAAAAATGAATCAGTTCCTGATCCCTTTTACAGAAATTTGGAGGCATGCGATGAAACTTATGAAATATTAAATGATGCTTGTGTGATAATTGCAGATGATATTTCAAATGAATATGTTAACTAATAACCTTGATTGTAAAAGTTGAATAAGCCTCCAGATCTCAATACGATCCTCCAGTCA
>DAOVYU010000381.1 GCA_030635465.1 Bacteroidales bacterium
AACTGAATCAAATTATAAAACATTCTACTAATGACTTTGCATTTATGTTCAAATTTATGAATCATTTAAAATTACAAAATATTAATCAGCCCTATAAAGCATTGAACATGTCTTTTACTATAACAATTTCATGATTTAAATAATCTTGATGATTTCCTGGTATTTCCATACTTACAATGGCCACACCTAGATTATCCTGAATTACCCTTAATAAAAATTGACTTTCGTATGGTATTTCCAATGTAAAGTTGCCTTTTGTATCAGTACTGGTTACATGCACAATGCTATTCTGAGATTTATCAATTAATTCTATTTTAGCATTAGACAAAAGAATCATTTCGGAAGCGGAATCAATTAATTTATTGTTTTTATATTTTATTTCTCCCTTCACAATTAATGGAAAAGTCAGTTTATTGAGTTTAACCTCATAAATGTCATCATTGTTATTAACTTCATTGTTCCTGTTGGAAGCAAGGTATCCAAAAGCTCCAGTTTTATCCAGTATTAAATCAAAATCATCATAATGCGTATTTATCGGAAAACCAAAATTATGTACCTCAATAGGTCTATCATTTAAATTTACTCTAAAGATATCCAGTCCACCCAGCCCGGGAAGACCTTCGGATGAAAAATATAGTATGTTATTCTGAATAAATGGATGACTTTCATTACGTGTTGTATTAATAACATCACCCAGGTTTTTGGCTTTTGTCCATTTCCCTTCTATGAAATTTGAACTATATATATCTGTACCACCACGACCTCCGGACATATCAGAGACAAAGTACAAGGTTTTACCATTTTCGCTTATTGATGGATGATTTACCGAATAATCCTGACTATTATATGGGAATTCTGCATATTCCTCCCAGCGCTTACCTTCCTTTCTGGCAAAAAATAGTTGAGTAGTATATCCCTGGGAATTACTATGGTTATAACCGGTTCTTGCAAAAACCATCGTATCACCACCTGAATAAAAACTTATAGGACCTTTGTGATATTTTGCTTTTATACCTTTTGCAAATATCTTTTTTTCAGAATAAGAACTAATTGTGCGCCTGTTAATTGTGTCTTTGATCGTATTTGAAATGTACCAATTATAAAAGGGCTTATCAGTAGAAGCGTCCTTTCGTTCTATGGCTGCTACCTTGGTGTCATTGGAGGCAAATACTATGGAATTTCCATATATAACCGGAGCAAATTCATCGTTGAGGGTATTAACGGACAAGGGCTTAATACTATAATATATAGAGTCTTCATATAAAAACTTGACATTTTGCAGTTGCCATATTCGTTTAGAGATTTCAATGTCGTCGGGAAATTGAGATAAATACTTTTGCAACCAATTTATTGATTTATTATAATTGCCTGTTGTTTGCAATGAGCTTGCATAGCGCAGCATGTCAGTGTGATTTGGTTCGCCGCCCTTTTCATTATATCTTTCATACCATTTAACTGCCATATTCATTTCATTCGAAAGGTAATATGCATTTGCAATTTTCAATATAATCGAAACATCTTCTTTATTTTTGTCCGCAAGCTCTTCATACATTATTATAGCCTCAGAATAGGCTTGCTTTTGAAAAAGGTCATCCGCCTTCTTCAAATTTCCTTGAAAGCCGGTAAAAATAGATTCCTGTGCTAAAAGGGATGTATGGAAAAACATCAAAAACCAAACAAGAAATATATATTGAAAAACCTTCTTCATTTCAATAGTTTATCGTGGGTTTTTGACATTATAATCCTTGTAATGAAAAATATAATTAAGCATAATTTCATGTGTGTTATAATTTCTTCGCTGAATACTGCTCAGAGGCAACTCATAAGCATACCCAAATTTCATCTGAGGTAATACTTTTATCTGTACGATGACACTCATAGTTTCAAAAGATCGGTAAGAAAGCCCGAACATTAATACCTCGTTGAACAAAGCATCTATATTTAAGTCAGCAGCTAATGGCCAGCCTGATTTGCCCTTAATTAAGAAACCCGGATGTAACTGAACATGAGGGGAAAGATTGATTTTATAACGTGTAAAAAGAAAGAAGTGAGGCGTTGAGCTTGGATTGCTTAGAGAATCCATATAATAATTAATACCGGAAGTAAATAATATTGGAGTTGAAAGGCCCAATTCCAGTTGAGGACTTTTAAAATACAGGCCGGTCCCGAATTGAAATTCAGCATCTGACATATTTTCAAATCGGATATTTGGATCATTTGGATCGTTGATACTTCCAGCTAGGGAAGCATAATCCGATTTCACGTAGTTAATTCCTGCTTGTAAACCAAAGCTCAGGTAGCTTCTTTTTCCAGTTTTTATTCTGTAGCTATAAATTCCTGTTAAGCTCACATTACTGTGTATATTGATTTTATCCGAAAACAAATTTATTCCGAGCCCAGTATTTTTATTTTTAAACAAAGTATGCCCGGAGAGGGTAGTTGTTTTTGGTGCGCCGTTCACTCCAGTCCATTGATTTCGATGAACCATAGTTATGCTTAAAGCATCATCAGCACCTGCATAAGCAGGATTTAAAACCAATTGATTTGAAAAATACTGACTGAATTGAATGGCGTGTTGTGCATTAGCTAAACTAACAGACAACCAGGCGATTGCAAGTATAATCAAGTACTTTACCCCGGTAAAAGAACGCATGATATGTGCTGCTGATATTTTCATCTTATTACCTCAATAGCTCCGGTTATTTTTTTTCCACCCGCACCTAAGTCGATCACGTAAAAATAGGTTCCAGTCGGAACGAACTCATTATTTCCAAGGGTACCTTG
>DAOVYU010000059.1 GCA_030635465.1 Bacteroidales bacterium
ATCAAAGGACTGTCCTATGAAGAGATCGCTAAAAGGGGAGGAGGTATCCTGAATTCTGCAAAAAGAATGAAAGAAACCACCGTAGCTGAATTAGTGGAGGGTGCTTTACAACGTCTGGAAGAAATTGCAGCATATGGAACCGGCGCTGTTGAAATTAAAAGTGGTTATGGTCTTGATACAGATGAAGAATTAAAAATGCTGTATGTCATCCGTAAGTTGAAAGAATTATCGCCATTAACGATCAAGTCTACTTTTTTAGGTGCACATTCAATACCTGCTGAATATAGGGGAAAACAGCAAGAATATGTAGATATCGTGATCAATGAAATGATTCCACAGATAGCAGCAGAAGGTTTAGCTGATTATATTGATGTATTTTGTGATCGGGGATTTTTTACTGTAGAAGATACGGAGCGGATTTTAATTGCAGGAATGAAATATGGATTGCGTCCAAAGATCCATGCCAACGAATTGGATTATTCAGGAGGTATTCAGGCTGGGGTAAAATACAATGCATTATCAGTTGATCATCTTGAATATACAGGTGATGCAGAAATAGAAGCGTTGAAAAATTCTGAAACCATGCCAACTGTCCTTCCTGGAGCTGCCTTCTTTTTAGGAATGATCTATGCCCCGGCTCGTAAAATGATTGATGCCGGTCTACCGGTGGCAATGGCCAGTGATTTTAATCCCGGATCTTCACCTTCTGGCAATATGCAATTGATCCTGTCGATGGCCAGTATTTTATATCGCTTAACTCCTGAAGAAGCCATCAATGCCTGCACCATTAATGGAGCCTATGCCATGGGGATTGAAGAAGAATTGGGAAGTATAGCAAGAGAGAAAAAGGCCAATCTGTTTATAACGAACGAAATCCCAACCATTGAGTTTATGCCATATTATTATGGTAGTAATAAGGTGGAGACGGTAATATTAAATGGGAAAGTCGTTTAAAAAGTTCTGGGTTAAGTGTTTAGTGTTCTGAGTTGAGTTAAGAAATGTCATCTTCCGACTTCATGCTCATTTTATCTTCAAATAAAACTTTTTCTCGTCCTGGGTGTTTTCATTGTAACAATCATTCTATGATTTACTATGAAACAGTCTTTGATATTTATTTTTTTTATGGTTGTGATTTATGCTTGTCAGAAAAGTGAGGATAATGGAAATATTGTTCCGGAACAATCCTTACAAACATTCGTTAGTCAATATGACCATTTGGAGCGTGAAATTCTGATTGCATGTGCAGCTAGTGAACCTGCTACCAATAAAGATTTTTCTATTTCTGTCTATTTCTACCCTTATCCAGGAGCACAGGATTATAAATATTTTGAATCTGTATCAGTGGATATTGATCCTGGAGATTTTAATCAGTATAAGCCTATAGATTGGCAGACGTTGCCCGTTTTTAATGGATATTTAAGAAGGTATCCTCATCCAGGTTCAACTGAAGAAAGATGGTCAATTCTAACCTATTTTACAGATGGGAAGCTACATATCTGTGATCCCATCCGTTTAAAACAGGAAGTTAAACCAACGCTTTATGCACCTGAAAAAGTTCAAATCGACTTAACTACTTCGACTGAGCCTCTGTTTTCATGGGAAGCTGACACCGATCCTGAAAATATAATCTACTTTCAGGTCGTATCAGACTCTTTAGGCAATTTAATTTCAGGGACTTATACTTATGATAAAGCCTGGAGATTTTATGATCTTTCTAATGTAGTTCTGAATATAAAAGAGCAGGATCCTCCGCAAATTTTACATCCGAACAAAACTTATAATTTTACTTTGATGGGTGTAAGTGAAGATAATTGGGTGAACTTAATTTGTGAAAAATCCTTCATAACGCAGTAATCACATATAGGTTTACATAATTCCTTTGATTTCTTAATCTTACATTTGTTATAATTTTGAGGAAGTTTTCAAATATTTTATTGTTTTGCTTCCCCATATCATCCCATTTTATACTTTTGCCTTTTGGTTAATGATATGCTTATACAAGTAATTCATTTATTTGAAAATTAACAAGTCAAATAATCTCCGAAGGAATTCTTCGGTCAATATTTAAAATATGAAACAACTAATCGAATGTGTACCAAATATCAGCGAAGGAAGAGATGAGAACATCATTAAACAGGTCACTGATATGGTAGAAACTGTTGAAGGTGTCAGGTTAATTGATGTAGATCCTGGTAAAGCAACGAACCGAACAGTGATAACTTTTGTTGGTCCTCCGGAGGAAGTTTGTGAAGCAGCATTCCGGGTGGTTAAAAAGGCTTCCGAGTTAATTGATATGAGCAAGCACAGTGGTGCTCACCCACGTTTTGGCGCAACGGATGTTTGTCCTTTGGTTCCTGTTGCGAGTATTACCATGGATGAAACGGTAGAATATGCCAGGAGTCTGGGAAAAAGGATTGGTGAAGAGTTAGGAATTCCTGTTTTTAGTTATGAATTTGCTGCTTTCAAGCCGGAAAGGAAAAATCTGGCTACTTGTCGTGCTGGTGAGTATGAAGCATTAAAAGATAGACTGATTACTCCAGAATGGAAGCCAGATTTCGGCCCGGCAGAATTCAATGAGTCAGTTGCTAAGTCAGGAGTTACAGCGGTTGGTGCACGTAATTTCCTGGTAGCTTACAATGCAAACCTCAATACAACTTCTTCCAGAAGGGCCAATGCTATTGCTTTTGATGTACGGGAACGGGGTCGGACAAAACGGGAAGGTGATCCTGTAACTGGTAAAATCGTAAATGATAAGAATGGTAAACCTGTCATGATTCCGGGTATGTTGAAATCTGTGAAAGCCATTGGTTGGTTTATCGAAGAGTATGGGGTAGCACAGATTTCAATGAATCTAACTGACATCACTGTTACTGCTGTTCATGAAGCATTTGATGCAGTGGTAAAAAGTGCTGATTCAAGAGGGATCAGGGTAACTGGATCGGAATTGGTTGGGGTAATTCCGCTCAAAGCCATGCTGGATGCCGGTAAACATTATCTCCGTAAACAAAAGCGTTCTACTGGAATTCCAGATAGAGAGATTATTAAAATTGCTGTTAAAACACTAGGTTTGGATGAGCTAGGGCCATTTGCTCCGGATAAGAAGATCATTGAATATATCCTGGAGGATAAATCCAAACAAAAGCTGGTGGATATGACAATGGTTGAATTTGCCAATGAAACTGCATCCGAATCTCCAGCACCAGGCGGAGGGTCTATATCAGCTTCAATGGGAGCTTTAGGGGCAGCATTAGGAACCATGGTGGCTAATTTGTCATCGCATAAACGCGGGTGGGATGATCGTTGGGAAGAGTTTTCGGAATGGGCCGAAAAAGGAAAGTATTACCAGGATGAATTATTGAAAATGGTAGATGAAGATACCAACGCCTTTAACAAAATAATGGATGCTTTTGGATTACCTAAGAAAACGGAAGAAGATAAAGCTATTCGTCATCAAGCCATCCAGGATGCAACTAAATATGCCATTGAAGTCCCTTTCAAGGTGATGCAGTTGTGTTATGATTCCATGGAAGTAAATAAAGCCATGGCCGAATTTGGAAATCCTAATTCTGTTTCTGATGCAGGAGTGGGTGCTATTGCAGCTTTGGCAGGTGTAAAAGGTGCTTTTTTAAATGTGAAGATCAATGCCAGTGATTTGGATGATAAAGTTTTTGTTGAGGAAATGATCACAAAAGGGAAAAAGCTTCAGGAAAAAGCTGCTAAAAAGCAAAAAGATATTCTGAATATTGTTGAAGAAAAACTTTAATAGTTTTTTATAAATATCAGTATGATAGTTCATTTGTTGATAATTAATTCTATCATACTGAGTGTAACGAAGGATCTCAATAATCAAAAGCAAGAAGTTTGATACATTCTTCTCCGTAGGAGTCCTTCGGACTTCCGATCCCCGAAAACTTTACGGGGTCCGGATGACGCAGAATAAGTATGTGATTAAAACAGACTGGATCATTTTTTTAATACAATGGATTTTGAATTAGACATAGATTATTCCCTGTTTCGCTTAAAACAAGAATACTTTGATCAAAATAGTACTATTCATGGGATCAATCATACTTACCGTGTTATGGTTATGGTTTTATATATTGGTCAGACTATCAATCTGAAAAGAGATGTCACACTGGCTTTTTGTGCTGCCTTTATACATGACTTTGCAAGAAAACATGATGGTTTTTGTAACCAACATGGTTTATGGGCTAGCCAACATAAATTACCAGAATTTGGTTCGTTTTTTAAAGCAATGGGAATTGATGAAAAAGAAATTGAGATAATCGGTGAAGCTGTCAGAAAGCATTCAGAATTAATTGAATTAGAAGTTGATCATATAGCATACCAAACAACTGCATTACTAAAAGATGCTGATGCACTTGATAGAATTCGTCTGAATGAAAATAACCTGAATGAACATTTTTTGAGGTTCCGGGAAAGTGTCGGTTTAATAACCTTTGCCAAAGAATTATATTTTAAAACTCGAAATATAAAAATTAGTAGTTTTGTTGAAATATTGAAAATTGCAAAATTAATCAACCAATAATTGACTCGTTATGATAAAGCATGTTGTAATGCTGCGTATGAAAGAATACGAAAACAAAACCCAAAAATTGGAAAATGCATTGAAATTAAAAAAGGCACTGGAGGCTTTGAAGATTTACATTGATGAATTGAAGTTCATGGAGGTAGGATTGAATTTGAATGTAAAACCGCATTCTTATGACCTGGTGCTTACCGCGACTTTTGAAACAGAAGAAGCCTTAGACAATTATCGAAATCACCCTGAACACAAAAAGCTAATGGTTTTCCTAAGAACGGTTACCGAACAATCAACTGTTGTGGATTATGAGATTTAATAGGGTGTTCAGCCGAAAAAGATAAATTTGATTTAACATTTCTTAACAAAAGACACCTCTGTTTTGATGAACTGAGAACTGTTATTAACATATTTTATATCAATAAATTTTTATTTCTGAGAAAGTAAACTGAATTTTGCACGCAATTAAAAACAAAAGTATATGCTCGGATTAATTATTTTATTGCCCATATCGTTTACTATTATTGCTCTTTTTGCCTTGCCAATTTTTGAAAAAGCTGGTGTTCCAGGTTGGAAAACAATAATCCCATTTTATAATTTATATATCTGGCTGCAGATAATAAATAAACCCATGTGGTGGTATATTTTCCTAATCATCCCATTTATCAATGTCTTTATGGTGATGCTGATGATTGTGGAACTTGTCAAGTGTTTTAATAAACATGCTCTTTGGGAACAAGGTTTAGCGGTTATAGTCCCATTTGTTTACCTTCCATATCTTGGAATATCTTCAGATGAAAAATATATCCCCATTGATGAGCGCAAAAAAATCAAAAAAACCTGGACGAGAGAATGGGTTGATGCCATTATTTTTGCTGTAATTGCTGCCACAATAATTAGAACTTTTTTAATTGAGGCGTATACCATTCCTACATCATCAATGGAAAAATCACTATTGCGTGGTGATTTCCTATTTGTAAGTAAAATTGCTTTTGGCCCAAAAGCCCCAAATACACCACTATCTTTTCCTTTTGTGCACCATACAATGCCATTATCGAGTGATAGGAAATCTTTTGTGGAATGGATTAAGTTTTCTTATTTCAGGTTTCCTGGTTTTTCTACTATTAAAAATAACGATGTGGTGGTTTTTAATTACCCGGAAGGAGATACGGTATCAACGGTTTTTCAGAGTAATATTAGCTATTATCGATTAATTAAAGAGGTAGGTCGGGAAAATATTTGGAGGAATAAAAGGAAATATGGGAATATTATTTATCGACCTGTTGATAAAAGAGAAAATTACATCAAACGTTGCATAGGGATTCCTGGAGATACTTTACAGATCATTAATCAGGATGTGTATATCAATGGTGAAATGCTTGACTTCCCACAGGATGGTCAGTTTAAATACGTTGTTGATGCTCCTAAAGGTATTAACAAAAAATTTAGGGATGAAGTTGATATTTCAGATGAGGATTATGATATCTGGAAACATAGCCAATACAAAGAGTTGCCAATATCAAAAGAAGTAGCACAGGAGTTGGAGAATCGTCCAAGTGTAAAGAGAGTTGAGAAATCTGTTGAGAAAACTGGACAATGGACACCTTATTTGTTTCCATTCGATTCTCGCTATCCATGGAATGTTGATAATTATGGTCCCCTTTATATACCAAAAAAAGGGGTAACAATTGATATTGACCTGGATAATATTTCAATCTACAAACGATTGATCAAGGTTTATGAAGGCAATGATCTGGAAATTCGGGGTGAAGACATTTTTATAAATGGGGAAAAGACATCTACTTATACATTTAGCATGGATTATTACTGGATGATGGGTGATAATCGCCACAATTCAGCTGACTCACGCTTTTGGGGATTTGTTCCGGAAGATCATGTGGTTGGAAAGGCCTCATTTGTATGGTTATCCCTCGATCCTGAAAAATCTTTGTTTGGAGGTAAAATTCGATGGAATAAATTGTTTAGGGTCATAAGGTAAGAAACAGAAAGTCTGGGGCTGGAAGATGGCAGATAAAAGATGTTAGATCTTAACCTGAATCTTGTAATCTGGAACAATA
>DAOVYU010000070.1 GCA_030635465.1 Bacteroidales bacterium
ACTTCTAATTCTTGATGATATTCAAATGGGATTCGGAAGAACAGGTAAATTATTCAGTTTTGAGAATTTCAATTTCGTTCCGGATATCTTGGCGGTGGCAAAAGGAATGGGTGGAGGAATGCCCATTGGAGCTTTCATCTCCTCAAATGAAATAATGGATAGTTTAACATTTAATCCTGAACTTGGACATATTACAACTTTTGGTGGTCATCCGGTTTGTTGCTCTGCTGCACTGGCAAACCTTGAAGTTATTTTAGAAGATGACCTGGTAGAAAAAGCAAATTTAAAGGGACGATATCTCAAACAAGCATTATCTGGAATAAAACAAATAAAAGAAATAAGACAAATTGGATTAATGCTTGGGATAGAACTTGACAGCAACACTACAACAGACAGGCTAATGAATAAATTTATTAAGCATGGATTAATTTCAGATAGATTTTTATTCATGCCAAATGCATTCCGTATTGCTCCTCCTTTAATTATATCTCAATCAGAAATTGAAAAGATAATAACTCTTGTTAAAAAGTGTTTTACCAAAATATAATTACGCCATATTGACATGTTTATTTTTACATTTCCCCACTCATTCAGCCATTATGTCTGAATGCTTTCAATAATTCCATCAAAATAGCTGTTGGAATATAATTTGATTCTTCCCAAGCAGAATTAAAAAGTTTAACAAATTAAATATAGGAGAAACAAATTATGTTACCAGTAATGAGAAAAAGAGTATTATTTCCAACTTATAATGACGATTTCTTTGGAAGAAATTCATTATCATCATTTTTCAGTGATGGAGCTGACTACAGTGTACCTGCTGTAAATATTAAAGAAAATGATAAAAACTTCGAAATTGAAGTTGCAGCTCCCGGCTTAAACAAAGCAGACTTTAAAGTTAATGTGGAAAAAAACGTTTTAACTGTTTCATCTGAAAAAGAAGTAAATAAAGAAACTGAAGCAGACAATTTTATGAGAAAAGAATTTGGTTATAATTCATTCAGCAGGTCTTTCTCAATCCCAGAGACTGTTGATATGGAGAAAATCAAAGCTTCCCACAAAAATGGTATTTTAACAATTGAATTACCAAAACAGGAAGAAGCTAAATTGAAACACAAACACGAAATTAAAATTTCGTAATAAAAAACCCCCGATAAATTTTACCGGGGGTTTTTTATTAAAACACTGAAAACTTAACATACTTTTTCGGATTCAACCTGATATCTTCCAATAATAAATTCAATTCCCGGGAAGATTTTTCCAGTTCTATATATAATGAATCATCATTGACAAGCATACCCAAACTTCCTTCACCGTTATTAATTTTTTTCGTAATACCTGCTACCTCCGACATTGCCATATTAACGTTATTAATTGTTTCAGCTACTCGTGCCTGAGCCAGGGTATCACTAAATGAAGAAAGATTACTAATAATGTTATTTAAATTATCTTCATTCGATTGAAGATTCTGGGTAATCGATTCTATACTTCCAAATATATTTTCCAGCCGCTTTCTCTGACCTTTTAAAATTGTATCAATTGTAGAGGTAGTACTCTCCAGGTTTTCAAATGAGTTAGCCATGTGTTCAACACTTTTTGCAATATTGCGCGTATTAGTGTTGCTAAATAAACTATTGAGCATTGCCAATACAGTATCAATTGACATCATTAAGTTTTCAGCTTTTGTTTTGATCGGTTGAAGTTGTCGGCTAACTTCTTCTTTTATCGAGATTTCTATATCTGACTTTAGCGTATCACCTGATTCAATAAATTCAGTAGATTTTCCCAAAATAATATCAACTGCTTTTGAGCCTAGTATATCGGAACTTACAATTTTTGCCGTCGAATTCTTAGGTAGAGGTATTTTATTTTTCACAACCATCTCAATTATAATATTGGCTTGTCCATCACTAGAAAAATACATATTACGAACCTGCCCAACTGAAAGGCCATTAACTTTAACAGGATTGGCTCTTTCAAGACCGCCTACATCCTCATATACTGCATAAAAGACCCTTTCATTAGAGAATACATCCATTCCCTTTAAGAAATTTATTCCCCAATAAAGCAGTGCAAATGCAATCGTGACAACGATCCCGATTTTGAATTCCCTGGTTAACTTCAATTTTTGAGATTTGAAACAAAAGTAAGATTATTTTTCTAATAATCCTCTTGCTTCTTGTATAGAAATTCTTTCATTATTTCTGAAAGCTACAATAAAGGCATCAGGAAAGGTACTTCCCTTTACTTGCAGACTTAACTCTTTGATTTTATCAAATGATTCTTCATTTCCTAAAACGTATTTATATAAACCTTTATCCTCGTAGAAATCAAGATTCTTAGAATTTTTAAACCTTTTATCCGTTAGTGGAATCTTGTCTTTTGATACAAGTATTTGTAGTTTGAATACCACTTGATCCTGCTTCACTACTTTTTCTTTTGCAGGAGTTTTAGGTGTCTCTTTTTTAACGACCTCCTTTTTGGCTACGACATTTTCCTTTTTAGGAAGAGGCTCTTCTTTCACAGGATCATCTTCTTTTGTTTCTTTTATTTTTTGCTGATTTTCAACTTCTGATTTAATGGTTTCAGCCAATTCCTGTTTGGTTCTATTTGACAATTCAATGAGTGAATCAACTGTTACCAGTGATTTTCTCAAATTTATGGTATCCCCATCCTCAAAATATCCATCCGAAGAGACAAGCTTTATATTCAATGATTTATCAAACTCCGGATGCTTCAACGGCATTATTTCAGTAAATGATTTATCAGGAATATTTATATCACTTTTAATTTTTATTTTAACAATCAAGTTATTAGACCCATCCAATAAAAAATCAATTACTTTAACATTCCCAACTTTAAGTCCTTCAATAATTACCGGATCACTAACAGATAATCCTTTAACATTTTCAAATATGGCATAATAAGTTTTGGTAGCCGACAGAAATCGGACCATTAAAATAGTTACTACAATTATCACGATGATAATTGATATGATCAAACTTATTCTTTTATTTCCTAATGAAATTGACAAAATATGATTGTTTTATTTTTCAGAAAGTTCTTTTGCCTTGCTGATTTCTATTCTTTCCCCGTTTAAAAAAGCCACAATGAAAATATCGTCATATCCTTTTTCTTTCAGTTCTTCTTTTAACGACATTGCCTCTACTATTGTTTCTTTATTTCCAGTAGTATATTTAAATAAACCATTATGTTCGTACATTCTTACATCATCTATACCCTTAAACTTTTTATAATCTGCAGGTTTTTCTTTTTTAAATGATGCAAACTGAATCCTATAAAAAACAGGAGGTTTTTCTTCTTCTTTAATAACCACAACTGGTTTCAGGTCTTTATTTGCATCTTCAAACTCTATTTTATAAGCTTTGAATGCTCTGTAAATTGCTGAAGCCAAATAAGTTTTCCCGTCTTCCGAATTTAAGAATTTTTCTTCAGTAGCATTGCTCAGAAATCCTAATTCTATTAATATTCCAGGCATCGTAGTTTTATACAAAACCCAAAAGCCCGCCTGTTTAACCCCCCGGTCTTTTCTTCCAACCCGTTCCTTAAACTGATATTGAACTTTAGAAGACAAGCCAATGCTTTGGTCAATTGTGGCACTTTGAAACATTGATAAAACTATATAGTCTTCATCGGAATCCGGATTGAAACCATCATAAATACTTGTATAATCATCTTCATAATAAATTGCTGCATTCTCTGTCTTAGCAACATCCAGATTTTCAAGGGACTTGTGCAATCCCATCACATAAGTTTCTGCCCCATAAGGTCGTGTAGATTTATTTGAATTACAATGAATTGAAATAAATACATCTGCCCCACTTTCATTGGCAATCTGAGCCCGTTTATGTAATTCAACAAACTCATCTTTTTTTCGGGTATAAATAACTTCAACATCCGCTATGTTTTCTTCAATATATTTCCCTGTTTTAAGTGCTACGTCCAATACTATATCTTTTTCCATAGATGATTTACCCAATGCTCCTGGATCCTTGCCTCCATGTCCGGCATCAATCACCACCTTAGTAATTTTATTTTCAACTTGTGAAATCCCAAGCAACCAAGAGCTACTAAGAAGCATCAATATACCAAAAAATAATAGTGTTCGTTTCAAAGTAATGGAATATTTTTTGTTTAGTTTTGAACCATTATTTCTAACTTTCAAGTTATTAAAGTTGGTGCAAATTTAATATTTAATAAAGTAGCGTTGTTAAACAAATTGTCAACCAAATTATTAACAAGTGCAATAATAAAAATAATTTTATTAATTGTGTGTTATACTTATTTGTCTCAAAAAACAGCAGCGCAGGTTGACTCACTCCGCCTTAACGCTAATGATACCGTTAATATTGTAAAAGAAATACAACTAGCAGATACAATTCAAAGCAAGGCCGATACCAGTGCCTATTCTGTATCACCTAATGCAATGAAAAGTCGTGTGGATTATCAAGCAGCTGATTCCATTACACTTGATATTAAATCACAAAAAGTATACATGTATACTGACAATGATATTAATTACCAGGATATTAACCTGAAAGCGAATTATGTTGAAATAGAATTTGCAAACAATACATTGTTTGCTACCGGAACAGAAGATTCAACAGGGAATGAGATAGGCAGGCCCATTTTTACCATGGGTCAGAATAGCTTTGAATCTCATTCGATGAAATATAATTATGTATCGAAAAAAGGACTTGTTCAAAAAGTTATTACGGAGGATGCTGAAGGATATCTGCATGGAACAACTGTTAAAAAGATGGCCAATGATATCACTAATGTTTATCAAGGTTCATATACAACATGTGATTTGGAAGATCCACATTTTGCCTTTCGTTTTAAAAAAGCAAAAGTGATACCTGAAAACAAGATTATAACAGGGCCTGCACACCTTGAAATTGAAGGCGTTCCCACTCCTTTGGTCATCCCTTTTGGATTATTTCCTAATAAGAAAGGACAAAGATCAGGTATTATTATTCCTTCTTATGGAGAATCGACCGAACGAGGTTTCTATTTTGAGAATGGTGGATATTATTTTGCCATCAATGATAATTTTGATTTTAAACTGGTTGGAGATATTTATACACTTGGAAGTTGGACAGTTAAACCAAGTTCAAATTACAAAAAGCGCTATAAATACAATGGGTATTTTGCTGGAAATTATGGTGTAAATAAAACTGGAGAGGCAGGTACAGCTGATTTTCAGAGCAGAAAAGACTTTTCTTTACGATGGGTACATAATCAGGATCCAAAAGCAAGGCCAAATAGTAAGTTTTCGGCCAATGTGAATATAATGAGTTCACAAAACAATAAATATACCGGTACCAGTAGTACATATCTTTCAAATACATTTCAATCAAGTATAAATTATTCGACAAGTTTTGCGGGTAAATATTTTTTTAATGCAACTTTAAACCATTCGCAAAATACTATAACCAGAGAGTTAGACTTAACTTTACCAAAGATTACTTTCTCTGTAAACCGGTTTTATCCTTTTCGAAAAAAAATACAGATTGGAAAGCTAAAATGGTATGATAATATCAGTGTAAACTATAATATGGCAACACAAAACACCATTAATACATATGATTCATTATTTTTCAATGAAGATCTTACCAGAAAAATGCGTAATGGAATGAAACATTCTGTTCAACTATCAAGTGGATCAATTAAACTTTTGAACAATATTGTATGGTCAAATAATTTCAATTATACCGAAAGATGGTATTCTCAGCAAAGAAAGCGTAGCTGGCGCAGCGATACATTATACCTAAATGAAGGACCGGTTTATGATTACATTGGCATTGATACTATAAATGGTTTTTTCGCTGCCCGGGATTTTAATTTTAGTTCCTCCATAAGTACTATTTTATATGGAATGTTTGCCTATAAAAGCGGTCCAATCAAAGCCATCCGTCATGTTATGAAACCTTCCTTGACTTTTAATATCAGACCTGACTTTGGAACACAAGAATGGGGTTATTATAAACACTACCTGGATGAAAACGGTGAAAATATCAAATATTCCGTTTATGATGGTTCTATTTATGGAACACCGCCTAACGGAAGATCCGGCTCATTTGGTTTCAGAATAAGTAATAACCTTGAAATGAAAGTCAGGTCAAGGAAAGATACTATTACCGGAACCAAAAAAGTGGTTTTGATTGAGGATTTTACAATCGCTACATCATATGATATTGCAAAGGATTCACTGAACTTAAACCGACTTACCTTATCAGGCAGAACAACTTTATTTAAAAACCTTATAATTAATTATGCAAGTAGTTTTGATCCGTATGCTGCTGATTCAGCCGGCAGAAGAATTAACAAATTTGAATGGGATGTTAACCGGCGGTTATTCAGGCCGGAAAAGCATACTTGGCGTTTTGGCTTTACCT
>DAOVYU010000051.1 GCA_030635465.1 Bacteroidales bacterium
ATAACTTTTACATCCCAGTCACATATTGACAATTTTCAAATAGATTACCCCGGCTGTACAGAAATCGAAGGTAATGTAATCATCTCAGGATATGATATTTCAAACTTGGAGGGTTTAAATGTTTTGAATGCAATAGATGGAGATTTAAGAATTGGATATTTTAATTTTGAGCCATTTGGGAATGAAAATTTATATTATTTATCAGGTTTGGAGAACCTGGTCTCTATTGGAGGGGATTTAGAAATATGTGGAAACGATCATCTTATGAGTATCGAGGCACTAAGTAATTTATCTTTTGTTGGGAGAGACATTTATATTCATTGGAATTCTTTGACAAATTTATCAGGCCTGGAAAATATCACTTCGGTAAATGGCGATTTTGTGATGAAAAAAAATGGATTGAATGATTTGTCAGCTTTAACGAATTTACAAAGTGTTACAGGTGACTTTGAAATTTACTTCCATCAAAATTTATATAGTTTAATTGGCCTGGAAGGTTTAGTATCTGTTGGCGGAAGTCTAGAAATTTACGAAAATAAAGTTACAGGTTTAACCGGATTAGACAATTTAAAATCCATCGGTGAAATATT
This sequence comes from Bacteroidales bacterium, assembly GCA_030635465.1. GTDB lineage: Bacteria > Bacteroidota > Bacteroidia > Bacteroidales > JAADJA01 > JAADJA01. Next base: position 591 of record DAOVYU010000051.1, read on the forward strand.
ATGGATTGATCTTAATTTATCACTAACCAATCTGGAAGGATTAGGGTCTTTAAATTTTATTGGTGGTGATGTGTTGATACAGCAAAACGAGAAATTGATAAATATGATTGGTTTTGGAGAGGTAAATCAGATTGGAGGCAATCTTGATATTTGTTACAATCCATCCTTAGAAAATTTATCTGGCCTTGAATCAGTTACTTCTTTAGAGGGTGATTTATATATTTATGATAATGTATCTTTAAAAAGTTTAACAGGATTAGAACAGTTGACTCAAGTTGGTGGTTGTTTTACCATAGGGTTTAATCCTGGCTTAAAAACTTTGAGTGGACTTAGGTCTGTGAACTCAATTGGAAATGATTTAGAAATAATTGTAAATGATAGTTTGACTTCGTTCTCCGGATTAGAGAGCATAACAGTTGTCCCTGCTGATCTGGTTATTGCGTCAAATCCTTGCATCAAGAACATGGTTGGTTTGGGAGGCTTGCAAGAGATTATTGGAAATATGTCAGTTTTTAGTAGTGATTCCCTTGTTGATTTTGCGGGACTTAATTCTTTGAGGTCATTTGGAGAACAGATCTCTATTTGGGATAATAAATTATTATCCCGTCTTTCAGGACTTGAAGCTGTTACTTCCGGGATTAGGTTTATAAAAATTTATGGAAATCCTGTTCTTACCTCCCTAACTGGTTTGGATAATTTTAATTCTGATGATATCGCTTACATCGAAATAATAGATAATGATTCCCTGTCTATGTGTGAGGTAATTAGTTTATGTAAATTTTTTGATGATCCACATGGAACAGTTAAAGTGTTTAATAATGCTACAGGGTGTAACACACCAAATGAAATAAATGAGGCCTGCAATGAAAAATTTCCTGATAATGTGGAATTTGATGGTGAATATCAAATCTATCCAAATCCAACAAAAGGAATTATTCAAATCATTTGCAGTGATTATCAATCTGTCAGTGATTTAAAAATGTACAATCTTACCGGACAAAAAGTATTGGAGCTAGAAAATCCTATGAGCCCAATTGATTTATCCCGATTTATGCCTGCAATGTATATTATTGAATTTACAATAAACAATTCCAGTTACAGGGAAAAACTCGTAATTGAAGACTAATTTTGTTTGAAATAATCCTAGCTATTTTATGGCATTGATAAATTTATAATGTGGTAATGATCCGCTGGGGTCATATTTCCACAAAACAGCCACTGGGTACACATTTCCTTTTGGATAAGTATTTGTCGAAAAGATATATTCGTTTAAGATCACCTGATCTTTTTCAGGTTGTTCAATAATTTTTTCACCATAAGCTTCCTTTCCAACAGATGATTTTCTTAACACAAAATCATGGGTGTAATCGTCATTGGGATAAGTATGCAATGTCCCACTTTGCCGGTATAAACCAGATGAATAAGAGCCGTCGATACCATCTTCGAGCTGAAAAACACTTAAATAGTATTCTCCTGTACTCGCAACAGAAAAAATTGACTTAACTGTTACAGTCATAATAGTGTCTGTCATGGTATGTGATATTTCAAGTCCCGCAACAGGAAGATTTGATTTTACAAGGCCTACTGCTAAACTTGTACTTACTTCATCAACCGTGTTGATATCACCGACCCAAAAAGCTGGAATTTCACCTCCACTTTCCCGATCTTTTTTAAAACTCAGCATTATGGGTGTATACATCGGATCACTCAAAGAATGTGCACAAATGGTAACAACCTTACCAGATTCTTCTATTTCATGTACGAGTGGAGCGCCCCATGCCCCGCAATTGTAACAAGATGCTGCGGTATAATTGATGACCAGTGCCCATTGATCAAAATATGTTGAGTTTTCCTCAACCTCTTGGTCTTCTTTCGCACAAGCCAACAATAAAAAAAGCAGAAAGACCAGGTATGTTATTTTTTTAATTCCCATTATTAAAAACTAAGTTACTAATAAATTACATCCCCTGATATCACTCGTATCAAATCTTCCAAGTACTTCAAAACTACCATCAGGATGCAACTTTCCAAGATCTTGTGTAGCAATAAAAGAACAAGAATAAACATTTGCCAGATCAATAATACTGATACCTCCGGTTTGATAATCAGATAAAATAGCTTTAGGATCATTGGTATCCCTGATCAGAATTTTCATCCATGGCAGTGAGTTAAAAATTCCATACCCTGTTGAATATGCTTGCGACAAAAGCTCCGTCATGCCATATTCCGAATATATTTTTTCCACATTGAACCTGGCACATAAAATCTGATGCAATTCTTCTCTTATCATCTCTTTTCTACGGCCTTTCATTCCACCTGTTTCCATGATAAATGCACCAGATAGATCAAGCTGATATTTTTCAGCCAATTCGAGTAGTGCAAAAGATACACCTAGCAAAACTATTTGTTGATTATTGGCTAAATTTAATGTTTTCACCAGGTCGTCATAATTATCCAAATAAAAACCACTGGATTTTAACTTGCTCTTTTTTATGAGTTTATTGGTCATATAAATCAATGAGCTACCTTCTCTTTCAATGTAAGATGGTAATAAAGCAAGGATCAATAACTTTTCCGGATTTCCTATAAAATGCTCAAAACTTTTGTAAAAACTTGATTCATACATATTGAGATCAGCAACATAATGCCGACTGATTCTGTCGCCCGTTGTGCCACTGCTGGTAAATAGTTGCTTCGCCTCATACTCTTCACATATCACATTGTGTGTTTTAAAAAATTCGATGGGCAAAAACGGAATTTGAGAATGATGCTTGATGTTATTTATTTGTGCCGATTCCAGGTGGAAATTAACATACTGTTGATATATAGGATTGTGGGTGTATTGAAAATGAAATATTTTCAGGGCAAATGCGTTAAACTCAGTATCAGTGTTGATCTGAAATATTTGATTGATTTGCGCTGGTAAATTCATTAATGTATTTAGATTTGATGTAAAGATATGATGAATTGGTAAAAACACCGAAAATAGTTAATTTTGCTGTTGATTAGATGAAGTATCCTGGAGTATCATATTCGTTATTGGTCCTTTTGACAGTTGGAATAATAGTTTCCTGTCAGAAAACGGAGACATATCCGATTATTCCTGAAATTGAATTTGACGAGTTTGTGAAGTTATGGAATCCTCAAACCATGATATACGAGCGAGGGGTTTTTGTAATTAATTTTAAAGATGGGGACGGGGATATTGGCTTGAGAGGTAGTGATACAGTTGCACCCTATGATTTTAATTTGTTGATTAATTATTATGAGTTGCAGAATGGCGACTCGGTTAGGGTAATTATTTCTGATTCAAATGAATTCAATGCTCGTATACCAATGCTAACTCCCCAGGGTTCCAATAAATCGATATCAGGTATTATTGAAGACACTTTGTTTATGTATAATTATCAGTCAACTTTTGACACTATCATGTTTGATGCCTGCCTTGTTGACCGGGAACTCCATAAAAGCAATGTGATTAATACAGGTTGGTTCTTGCGGAACTAAAGTACTCCATGTTATAACATATTTTTCGTTCTCTTCGCTTTGATTTTTATTCGGTTAATAAAAATTAATAAGCCCTCAAGTTTATTTTTTACACCTTGCTTAACTTTGACCTAAATTTCAATCCTATGTTTGATTTCCAAATTTACTGTGGAGGTGAGTTTCTGAAAACTGCATCCATTCACCAGGTAGCCAATCCTTTTGATAATTCAATCATCGGACAAACCTATCTTGGAGGAGAAGCCGAACTGCAAAAAGCAATTGATAAAGCACAAGCTGTTGAGAAAGAAATGAAAAACCTGCCTTCATTTCTAAAATACGAGGTGCTTATGCAGATAGCAAATACCCTGAAATCAGAAAGAGAGAAGGCAGCAAAGATTTTATGTCTTGAATCTGCCAAGCCCATTAGATATGCACTGGGCGAAATTGACAGGGCCATTCAAACTTTTATAATTGCTGCTGAAGAATCCAAACGATTACCCAAAGAACTCATCGATCTGGACTGGACTCCTGCAGGAGATAAAAAAGAAGGATTGGTAAAATATTTTCCAGTTGGTTTGGTTGCCGGAATATCACCTTTTAATTTTCCTTTGAACCTGGCTGTTCACAAAATAGCCCCGGCTATTGCTGCTGGCTGTCCTATCATTTTGAAACCATCTTCATCCACTCCATTATCAACCCTGTTTCTGGCAAAAATAATTGATAAAACGGCTTTACCCAAAGGAGCTGTTTCCATAATTCCAATGGACAGAAATACAGGTAATCAACTTGTAACAGATAAGCGATTTAAACTGCTTACATTTACCGGATCACCAATAGTTGGCTGGAAAATGAAAAAAGATGCTGGAAAGAAAAAAGTAGTATTGGAATTGGGTGGAAATGCTGGAGTTATTGTCACAGAGAGTACAAACTTAAATGAAGCTGTTCAGAAATGTGTGCTTGGTGGATTTGCTTATTCCGGGCAGGTTTGTATACATGCCCAAAGAATTTATGTTCAAAAAAGTATATTTGAAGAATTTACCAGCAAGTTCATTGAAAAAGTAAAAAGATTAAATGTTGGAGATCCAATAAATGCCGATACTGATATTTCTACAATGATCGACGAAGTTAATGCTATAAGGGTGGAAGATTGGGTTCAGGAAGCTGTGGAGGAAGGCGCTGAGATTCTTATCGGTGGAAAACGTGATGTTGCTTATTATCCGCCTACTGTGTTAACAAAAACTTCAAACAAGATGAAGGTTTGTGTCCTTGAGGTTTTTGGTCCGGTAGTTACGCTTGAACCTTTTGATCATTTTGCAGATGCAATAACAAAAGTAAATGAGGGCAATTATGGATTACAAGCAAGTGTATTTACTGATCAATTATCCGAGGTAAACAAGGCATTTAATTTATTGGAAGTTGGCGGAGTGATCATCAATGATGTGCCTACTTTTCGGGTCGATCATATGCCTTATGGTGGGATTAAGGATTCGGGGATGGGTCGTGAAGGGGTAAAATATGCCATTTTTGATATGATGGAAGCCCGCATTTTGGTTAAAAATAGATAAATATATATTTTAATAAATGTTTATAATCATTCTAAAATAAGACAAATATGCTGTGTACTAGTAATTTGATGTATTTTTATTTAATAATTTGATGAAAATTTAAAAAAGGTTTTTTTGGCTTTAAATAAATTTATATTTTAGTACCTTCTAAACTTATAATATTTGCATGCCTTCAAAACTTAAAAAATTGATTTTTTTTACCAATGATAAATATCATCTAAATAACTATTTTATTAATCTCCCATAGGGATGCCCGCCTGAACGGAACGGGCAGGCCTATGGCTTAAATTTTTTAAACTTATGAGAAATTTACACAAATTGTTGATTGTTTTAATTTCGGTTGCTTTTATTGGCTCTGGTGTGTTGGCCCAGACTGATGCTTCCCCGCAATTAAAAAATCAAATGGAAAAAAAAGTTAAAACTACCTTACCTGATCAAAGTGTTCAGGTTATGGGAACTGCTGAAAATGCTCCAACTGATGCTGAGCTTATTTATCAGACAGATTTGGGCTACTGGAGCGTACCCAATCAGAATAGCAATTCTGTATTAAATTCTTTGGTATTTGATGCCAAGATGTTAGGAGACGAAACAGCATCTGCGGAGTTGATACAAAATGCTACAAATCCTCCAAACTATAAGCCGGTTACCCTCAACATTGATGGAGCTATTGCTTATGCTTTTGTAGCATATGACCCATCCGGATCAAATCCAACTGGTCCTGCAACTTTTGATGTAGCCGACCCTGGTACAATAGCTTCATTGGGACCTCAAACCTCCAATGATTTTATCGCTGGTGGTTCATGGGCCGATGATGTTTGGTATGGCGTTGAATATGGAACTGGTGCATTATACACCATGGACATCTCTTCTGGTGCTATGGTTTTAATCGGTACTGCCAATGTTGGATTCAATGGAATGGCTTATGATCCTTCCACTTCAACAATGTTTGCTTGTACAGGTGATGTATTATATACAGTTGACCTTTCAACAGGTGCTGCAACCATGGTAGGTACAATCCAAACTGCTGGTAACCTGATGATTAGCCTCGCGTGTAGTGCGGGTGGTGAATTGTATGCCACTGACATTATTAGTGATGTATTATATTCTATTGATCCTGCAACTGGTGCCGGAACTATAGTTGGCCCACTGGGTATTGATATTTCCTATGCACAGAGTCTTGAATTTGACAATGAAAATGATGTTCTTTATGCTGGTGCTTACACTGCATCTGGTGAACTCTATACAATTGACCCATCAACTGGTA
>DAOVYU010000270.1 GCA_030635465.1 Bacteroidales bacterium
CCGTTAAAGATCCCATTGGGACAATCTGCAAACACCATAATCATTAAGATCCTCACACTATGTTCGGGATCAGTTCAGCTAATAAATTTTATTCTTCAAAATTACAGTTTCACTGATTTATAACAAAAGTAAATAAAATTATTCATGAAAAATTATGACCTCTATTCAGTTATTTTCTTCTACTTTTGCCTTATGGTATACAACAAGGAAACAGCAATCGCTATCTCTGAATATTTGTTACAGATAAAAGCAGTTAAACTCAATGTTAAAGAACCTTTTACTTGGGCTTCAGGGATTAAGTCTCCCATTTATTGTGACAATCGAAAAACGCTTTCGTTCCCAAAAATCAGGACTTTTATCCGGCAACAATTTGCTGACATCATTAATGATTTGTATGGAAATGTAGACCTGATTGCAGGAGTTGCAACTGGAGCAATTGCTCATGGAGTATTGGTTGCACATGAACTTGGATTGCCCTTTGTATATGTGAGGTCATCAGAGAAAAAGCATGGTCTGGAAAATAAAATTGAAGGGCATTTTCAATCTGGTCAATCGGTGGTAGTAATTGAAGATCTTGTTTCGACCGGAAAGAGCAGTTTAAATGCTGTTGAGGCATTAAGAGCAGGAGGATGTAAAGTTAAAGGGATGCTTGCCATTTTTAGCTATGGCCTGGATAATGCTACCGAGAATTTCAAAAATACCAAATGCGAGTTAAATACATTAGCAGATTATAATGTGCTTGTAAAACAGGCTGTTGAAAAAAACTACATCTCCGATAAGGATTTAAAATCGCTCAATAAATGGCGCGAAAATCCTGAGAAATGGGGTTAATCTAAATATTAGCGGAAAATAAAACCTTTGGTATTTTCATTCATCATAAGTATCTCGCATGACTTCATTTAAAAGTGATAAAATTTTAATTAATAAATCGCAGGAAGATTTATACACTTTTCTTTCTGACTTCAATAATTTTGAAAAATTAATGCCCGAACAGGTGACTAACTGGAAGGCAACTAACGATAGTTGTTCGTTTACCATAAAGGGGATGGCTGACCTGGCAATGACAATGGGGCAACAAACCGAATATTCGCAAATCACTTATAATTCTGTAGGTGAAAAACCATTCAGATTTGATTTAAAAACACATTTTAGTTTGGCAGATAATGATCAAACTGAAACTCATATTATCCTCAATGCTGATTTAAATCCCATGATAAAAATGATGGCCAGCCGTCCTTTGCAGAATTTTGTAAACCTGCTGGTGAATAAATTGAAGGAAGTCATTGAATAATCTTTAGCTAAATAATAAATTCAATTTCCTTCAAATCACATGTAATTTCAGCACCATTTTTTTGCAATAGTTTAATCTGTCCGTATTCATTCACTCCAGTTATTCTTGCAGAAATTATCGCATTTTTATAATTAAATAAATTAAAATCATTTAATCGATAAAGTGCTTTTTTATAGTCAAAATTAATTTGAGTTGTTTCATTATTAAGGAGTTGTTGGTATCTCCTTTCTATGTGTGATAATACATTCTTCAGACAGTATTCAGTTTTAAGATCACAATTTAAATAATGCCATAATGAGGTAGCATTTAATACCTCATCAGAGAAATTGCGCTGATTGATGTTAATGCCAATCCCAACAACAGTATACATTATTTCTTTTCCCTTGATGGTATTGTTGATAAGTATCCCTGCAATTTTTTTATTTCCTACATAGATATCGTTGGGCCATTTAACTTTGATCCGCTCATTTGGCAGATAATTACGCACAAAATCAAAAACAGCTAAAGAAATTATTTTTGTGAGCTGAAATTGTTGATCGGCTTTTAGAAAGTCAGGCTTCAACAAAACTGAGAAGGTAAGGTTTTTACCTGATTCACTCTCCCATTTATTTTTATCAAGACCTTTTCCCTCCAATTGTTCATTTGTAACCACAACCGTTCCTTCATCTGTAATGACACCAGCTTTGATCTTATCCAACATATAGTCATTTGTTGAACTAACTGTTTCCAAAATAATTATCTTATCCTCAGCAATGATCATTGAAACTTCTTTTCGTAAAGTTTGTAAAAAATCATATTAAGCAAAGTCCGAAATTATAAAATTTGTAAAAACAATTCATTTAATTTATTTGTTATCCATATTAAACAAGGTTTTAAACCCCATGTTATCATGTAAAATACTTACTTTTGCAATGAACTTTAACCCATAAATATGGCGAAAGGAAAACAATCCAATTCTGAAAAATTAACACAATCAATAGTTCACGGAATTCAGGGGAAAAAAGGACAGGATATTATTAGTATGAATTTATCAAACCTTACTAATTCGGTGAGTAATTATTTTGTTGTTTGTCATGGAAATACAAAAGTTCAGGTTGAGGCAATTGCCGATGCAGTAGAAGAAAATGTTAGAAATAAAATAGGCGACAAACCATGGCATAAAGAGGGATTCGAAAATGCGGAATGGATTTTGTTAGACTATGTGGACGTTGTTGTCCATATTTTTCAAGAAAGCAGTCGAACATTCTATAACCTTGAAAAATTGTGGGCTGACGCAGAGATAAAAGAATACGAGAGTGAATAATTATTATTCGTGTTCATATAGTAAAGAGATAAAAGCAGGACATAATGGCAGAAGAGAAAAATCAAAAAACTAAAATACCTTCAGGATTACCAAAAGGGAAAATACCAAAGAATAAATTTAATTTTTATTGGGTTTACGGTATTGTAGCAGTTATTTTCATTGGACTTACTTTTACAAATTGGGGAAGTGGAGTTAAAGAAATTGACTGGGGCGACCTCAAAGTAATGTTATCTTCTCAGGATATTGAAAAAATAGTAGTTGTCAATCAGGAAGAGGCTGAAATCTTCATTAAAAAAGAAAAATTAAATGAATCGAAATACGAAGAAGTTAAAGGTAAAGATGGTTATGGTGCAGCCAGCCCTCATTATGTTTATAACATCGGATCGTATGATACATTTAAAGAAGATGTAGAAAGAGCGCAGGAAGGCATACAAGATCCCATATATATTAGAAACGAGAAACGCCATAATTGGTCTGGTGAAGTCTTAAGCTGGATACTACCACTAATGATTTTAATTGTGGTTTGGATTGTAATCATGCGCATGATGAGCCGTGGTGGTGCAGGAGGTGGACAAATTTTCAACATAGGAAAATCCAAAGCTCAGCTTTATGATAAAGAAACGGCCGTAAATGTGAACTTTACAGATGTTGCTGGCCTGGAAGAAGCCAAAGTTGAAGTAATGGAAATTGTAGATTTTCTTAAAAAGCCTGATAAATATACCAATTTGGGTGGAAAAATCCCAAAGGGAGCTTTACTGGTAGGCCCTCCAGGAACAGGAAAAACACTATTAGCAAAAGCAGTAGCCGGAGAAGCTCAGGTTCCTTTCTTTGCTATTTCAGGATCTGATTTCGTTGAAATGTTTGTTGGTGTAGGAGCCTCCAGGGTACGTGACCTCTTTAAACAAGCAAAAGAAAAAGCACCATGTATTATTTTCCTTGATGAAATTGATACAATCGGAAGAGCCAGGGGTAAAAACCCTATCACAGGTGCAAATGATGAACGGGAAAACACCTTGAATCAATTGTTGACCGAAATGGATGGATTCCAAAGCAATACTGGTGTAATTATCCTGGCCGCTACCAACAGAGCTGACATTCTTGACCTTGCCCTATTAA
>DAOVYU010000207.1 GCA_030635465.1 Bacteroidales bacterium
ATGGTCTTATTCTATTGGGATTTTTCTTTGTTTTTATGTATTATTCGTGGTTTGCCATGAAACGTGGTGATGAAGAGCATGAAATCCAGGTGAAAGAAATTAGTAACAATAAATCCTGGATAATGATTATTGGGGGAATGATCTTACTGGCAGGTGGCGGACAATTGATTGTTTATTTTGCCGAAAAGTTTGCGTTGGATTTTGGAATTCCTGAAAGAATTGTTGGACTGACAGTACTATCAATCGGAACTTCCCTTCCTGAACTTACAACCTCTATTGTTGCTGCTCTAAAGAAAAATGTTGACATCTCCATCGGCAATATCATTGGCTCCAACCTATTCAACACTTTTCTGATCCTGGGAACGAGTGCCCACACTCAACCTATTACTCTTGAAAGTGGTTCAGGACTTGATATTTGGATAAATGTTTTGGCAACGCTACTTGTATTTGTATTTGTATTTACACGTAAAGGAAGAAAAATTGATCGGTTGGAAGGAGGAATTATGGTAGCTATCTTTATTGCTTATATGTACTTAATACTCAATTAAGTACTTTTCAAAATTTACCAAGAATTATTCTAAATTACATACAATTAAGCTTCATATTTTGATTTTTGAAATATTATTAAGTTCTTTGCACCCGTTTCTGAAAAAGAATGCAAGAAAACAAACAACATATAAAATTATTTAGAATGCTAAAGTTTTATTCAAAGGATGAAACTAAGGAATTGAGATTCAGTAATTTTTAGTTATATAAAAATATAATTGGAAAACCCGGATCAATATGTTCCGGGTTTTTTTATGTGTACAAATTACATTTAAAATTAATTGATATGATTTTAACAATACATTCAGAATATAGAAATGATTTTATGAAAGCTCAAGACTTTGAGATTAAAATATATTATGCCGGAAATCATCCGAATTGATTTGTATATCAGTGCAACAAAATTGGAAGCCCGGCTAAACAGTCGGGTTTTTTTATGCCTGTCGGGTTCGTCTAAATGGATTAGGACATCACCCTTTCACGGTGAAAACAGGAGTTCAATTCTCCTACCCGATACCAGGTATGATTTAAAGGATTGAAAATGTTATTTGATAATTAAATAAAGGTACTGAAGTTCAATGGTAGAATAGCTCACTGTCAATGAGCAGGATCAGGGTTCGAATCCCTGCCGTACCGCTGGCTCAGGGAAGGGCAAAACGGGTGCTTCCCAAGATTGGAGAGTGGTTGAAGACCATAAGCAGGATTCCGTTTGTTCTGTGATGTATAGGAAAAGCTCCAATTTAGTTAGTCGGGGGTTAATCTCCCGGATTGTTTAGAACTCAATCTGTGAGATGAACCCTAATGGATGAATAGCTTAACAGGTAAAGCATCGGTTTGAATCACCGGGGAAGCAGGTTCAATTCCTGCCTCATCCACCAATGTGTTCGTAGCTTAGTTGGTTAAAGCGTCTGACTTTTAATCAGGAAACCGGAAGTTCGAATCTTCCCGGACACACAGATGCAAAGTGCATCTTTTAATTGTTTAACAAAAACTGTATTAAGATGAGATTTCAAGTATTAGAACAGTATGTTCTGGATTCAGAAAAAGCATTTGAACAAGGGCTTTACCTGGAAGGCAAAAGTTACCTTGAAAGTGCTCTTGCTGAAGAACCTACTTACGGAAAAGCGCATAACCACCTGGGTTGGTTGTATCTCTTCCACTTAGATGATTTTGAGAAAGCAGAAAGGCACTTAAAGCTGGCCCTGAAATATAGTCGGAAATACAGTGCCCCATATGTTCATATGATCTATTTGCTTTTCGAAGCAAAACGACTGGAAGAACACGAAAACCTGGTTGCATCTGCAATAAGTGTACCTGGCGTGAGAAAATCTTTCCTTTATTCTGAGAAAGGTAAAGTGTATGAAGTGAAAGGAAAATATACTCAAGCCATAAAATGGTACCGCAAAGCCATCAGGTGGAGTATGGAAGAATACGAGATCAGCACCATTAAAGAATACATGAGAAGGGCAAGGAGAAAAAGGTGGCTGTTTCTCAATCTGTAAGTAAGCATGATCCCGGATTCATAATTATTTAGATAATTTACATTCGGGATCATTTTAAAAATTTTAAAATTCGTTCTTTGGAAAATATACTTTATGTAAAAAATCTTTTGATCTGTATGATCATTAGCGACGGGAAAAACGGATAGTATTAGACCTGATGAGGGTTTCTGCACAACCCCATAGTATTTCATGGCAGTGCTATGAAATATGCTGCTATGCTTGATGTTGTTTCTCACCTTGTGTGCGAGGGTTCGAATCCCTCTCCAGATAATATTTCTGGGTAGCTTAGCTGGATAGAGCAACAATTCTTTGGATGTTACGGGTTCGATTCCCGTTTCCGTTCAGACGGAATAGCTCAATTGGTAGAGCACCACATTGTGGTTGTGGTAAGATGACCTCAAAATTCATCTTTCGAAGTCGCCTACTTCTAAAAAAGGGTACTTAACAAAATGGCGCATAAATAATTCCCTTCATGAACCTGATGGAGATTGACTGAAAAGTTTGGATAAGGCCAGGATGAAATGGATAGCGTTTAATAAAAACAAACACTTTTTTGCAGACTTGTTTTGATTGATTTTCGAATTTAAATTTGATTACTAATTTGGATAACTCTCCATTAAACTGTTCGCTTATTGTTGAACTTAAATTGAATTCCGCCTTAAACGAATGAATTATTTTTCGCCGTTTGTATAAATGAAATTATTGGCCATTAATTATATAATTAAATTGAATTATTAATCTTTAAAATGTAAAAAAATGAACAAAGTCAGAATCACCACAGGAAAAGTAGGACTGGTTTTCAGGAAAGGTAACTTTGTAAAAGTGATTACTGAAGGTACTTACTGGATCTGGCCTTTCCAAATTGTTAAAATTTTCGACATGAGTCAACCATTTGAATTTCCAATCGAATTAAATATTCTGTTGAGAAATAAAGATTTGGCTGACCTGCTTACTATTGTCGAAATTAAAGACAATGAAATCGTTTTAAAATATGAAAACGGGAACTTCAAAAAAGTTTTGACCCCAGGAAGATATGCATACTGGAATGGGTATACTGAATTCAAGTTCGTTAAAGTAAATCTCGATGAGATAGAAATTGATAATAACATTGAAAAAAGTGTACTTCAAAATGGTGCAATTGCACAATATATCAGGGTATTTGTTGTAGAATCTTACGAAAAAGGAATTTTGTTTATTGATGGAAAATACAATAAGATCATCGATACCGGAATTTACTACTTCTGGAAAAATACAACAGCTGTTTCAGTTATAAAAGCAGATATGAGGCAACTGCAAATGGAAGTTTCAGGACAGGAAATCCTGACAAAAGATAAAGCTGCACTCAGGATCAACTTTAATACACAGTATAAAGTAATTGATATTGAAAAAGCACTTATTGATAATAAGGATTTCGAGAAACAATTGTATGTTCTGATGCAACTTGCATTGAGAGCCTTTATTGGAACACTTACGCTTGATGAATTACTTGATAACAAGCAAGTAATTGCTGAGTATGTATTCAAAGCAATGAAAAGCGATGCTGTTAATCTTGGTGTCAAAATTCTCAATTGCGGTGTGAAAGATATCATTTTGCCCGGAGATGTAAAAGATATCATGAATGAGGTATTGATTGCGCAAAAAAAAGCACAAGCAAATATCATTACCAGAAGGGAAGAAACCGCATCTACCAGAAATTTGCTGAATACAGCAAGGCTGATGGAGGAAAACTCCATGTTGTTCAAACTGAAGGAAATGGAGTATGTTGAAAAAATTGCTGATAAAATCAATAACATCAGCCTCTCCGGAGGAAATCAGGTGGTTGATCAGCTGAAAGCGATTTTTTCACCAGACAAATAGTTGAACCATTTCTTGCTACCGTCCAATCGAATATTTTGGTTGGACGGTTTTTAATAAAAAAACCGGTACCCCTTTTTTGTAATACCGGTTTTTAAATGAACCTCCCCGCCACAGAGCAGCGGGGTATCAAGTCGTCATTCCGGAAAGCCCGAAGGGCTTATCCGGAATCTAGATTCCCGCTCCCCGAGCGCATTCGAGGACAGGCTTTCCAGGAATGACAGAAACGCCCCAAGCGGCGGGGAATTGAACCCAGAGTGATTAAAGACCGTAGCGGCTTAGGTTGTTCCCATTAGCCTCAACCTTTCCCTATTTATCATTTTAGCTTGACATAGCTCCAAAAATACCG
>DAOVYU010000225.1 GCA_030635465.1 Bacteroidales bacterium
ATAAAAAGGCCTTTCCAAAAAGTCGAAAAATTGTAAATCCTCGCGTACAAATGGAGCAAAAACTAAAAGCATTAAAAAGTAATTCACAGAGTTAATAATAAAAATTGGAATTACATCCCCATTCCGGTCCAATAGTAATCTAACTGAAATTTGTTTTCCAATGAAACAGGTTCTTTAAAGATTCCATAAACAGCCGAACCACTGCCACTCATAGAAGCATAGATTGCCCCTGTCTCATAAAGGGTTTCCTTTAGCTGTTTAATTTCTGGAAATCTATTGAATACCTCATTTTCAAAATCATTTTTCAAAAGATTGCCCCAAGTTGCAATTGGCTGATCAACTATATCTTTTAAAAGGGATTGTTTAAATTTGGGTTTGATCCATGTATACGCTTCAGGAGTATTTATGTGTATGTTTGGTTTGATAATGGCGAAAAAATAATTATTAAGGTTAAGGTTTAAAGATTCAAACCGATCACCCTTGTCAGTTGCCAAAACTGGTTTATTTTCAATAAAAAATGGACAATCTGAACCCAACCTACTTGCATAATCTTGCATTTCCGAAATGGATAAACCAAGAGAGAACAGATTGTTCAAAGTAATAATTGTAAATGCTGCATCAGATGACCCACCTCCAAGACCTGAGCCTATTGGAATGATTTTGTGAAGATGGATTTTAGCAGGAGGAAATTGAAACTCAGATTGTAATAACTTGTATGCCTTTACAACAAGATTATCTACATAATTTCCATTTATATTTATTCCTGTTGAGCTAAAAACAAACTGATTATCTGGTGCAACAATTATTTCCAAAACATCAAACAATTTTACAGGATACATTACAGTTTCCAGGTTATGAAAACCATCGGTCCTTTTTTCGGTAATGGATAATCCCAGGTTAATTTTGCAATTTGGAAAACAGATCATCAAACTTTATTTACAACAAAGCTAAAATAATTGTAATTTTGAAACCCCACTTTTCACTATTTAATTCAACATTTTTATATGGCTATTTTAAATTCTGTTATATCATGGTTGATGAAAAAGCGGATTCACCAAATCGAGCTTTTTATGAAGTACCCTCATGAGGTTCAGGAAGAGTGGTTTAAGAAGCTAATAAGCTCAGCAAAAAATACCGAATGGGGATTAAAATACAAATATAAATCAATTAAGAGTTTTGAGGATTTTCAGAATCGGGTGCCTATTAATACTTATGAATCCTTAAAACCTTATATCGATCGACTAAAAAAAGGTGAACAAAATATTTTATGGAATTCCGATATAAAATTATTTGCCAAATCTTCAGGAACAACGGCAGATAAAAGTAAATTTATTCCGGTAAGCCAGGAAGCCCTCGAAGAATGTCACTATAAAGGCGGGAAGGATATGTTGTCAATTTATTGCAATAACTATTCTGATACTTTGTTGTTTGATGGTCGAGGATTATCAATGGGAGGTAGTCATAGTATCGTAGAAATTAATAATGAAATATATTATCATGGTGATTTGTCGGCCTTGATCCTTCAGAATTTACCTACCTGGGCTGAATTTATTCGTGTTCCTAGAAAATCGGTTGCCTTAATGGATGAATGGGAAAGTAAAATCGAAAAAATTGCCATGTCAACCATAAATCATAATGTGACCAATATTATGGGTGTTCCTTCATGGACATTGCTTTTGATAAGACGAATTCTAGAAATTACCGGTAAAAATGATCTGCATGAAATTTGGCCAAACCTGGAAGTATTCTTTCATGGAGGGGTTAACTTTGAACCTTATCGTACACAATTTAACGAAGTAATACCATCATCTCAAATGAATTACATGGATACCTATAATGCTTCAGAGGGATTTTTTGGGTTACAGGATCGGACTGATTCTGATGAATTGCTTTTGATGTTGGATTATGGTGTCTATTATGAGTTCCTACCGATGGATCAAATAGAATTGGAACATCCCAAAACCAAATTACTACATGAAGTTGAGGTTGATGTAAATTATGCATTGGTAATTTCAACAAATGGAGGATTGTGGCGATACCTTATTGGAGACACAATTAAATTCACCAGCATAAATCCGTACAGAATAAAAATAACAGGAAGAACAAAAAATTTCATCAATGCAGTTGGAGAAGAAATCATTGTTGACAATGCGGAGAAGGCTTTAATCATTGCATGTGGTAAATGCAATGCAGTTATTAACGAATTTACAGCTGGACCGGTTTACTTTAATACAAATGAAAATGCGTGTCATGAATGGCTGATTGAGTTTGAAAAAGCTCCGGAGAATATAGAGTATTTTGCAGAAACACTTGACAATGCTTTAAAGTCATTAAACTCTGATTATGAGGCTAAAAGGTACCACAATATGGTGTTGCGAGCTCCAATTGTACATCAGGTTCCTGAACATACATTCTACAACTGGTTAAAAACTAAAAATAAATTGGGTGGGCAATATAAAGTTCCCCGATTGTCGAATAATAGAAAATATGTTGATGAAATATTAAAAATGGTTAATTAAATTTATCATATTGAGTACCATAAACCCGACAAAAAAATAGTATTTTTATCCGATTAAAATTCATTTGAAATGCACATAGCTATAGCAGGAAATATTGGGTCTGGAAAAACTACATTAACAAGGTTATTATCGAAGAACTTCAATTGGGAAGCACATTATGAAGATGTGGATACAAATCCTTACTTGAATAGTTTTTATGAGGATATGCAACGATGGTCCTTCAATCTTCAAATCTATTTTTTAAATAGTCGATTCAGGCAAATTGTTCAGATAAGAGAAAGTGGGCAAACAGTAGTTCAGGATAGAACTATTTATGAGGATGCCTATATCTTTGCTCCCAATTTACACTACATGAACCTGATGACCACCAGGGACTTTGAAAATTACATTTCATTATTTGAACTGATGAGTTCCTTTATTCAACCGCCTGATTTACTTATTTACCTACGGGCAGCTGTCCCTACTCTGGTCAATCAAATTCAGAAAAGAGGCCGTGAGTATGAAGAAGCAATCCGATTAGATTATTTAAAAAAATTAAATGAACGTTACGAAGGCTGGATCAAAAATTACAATCTTGGTAAATTGTTGGTTATTAATGTAGATGATATAGATATTCAAGATAACCCGGAAGACCTGGCTATGATAATAGAAAAAGTTAATGCCGAACTTCACGGATTATTTTAATCATATAAATGGTAATGGCTACTATAGACGATTTCAATAAGATAGATATCAGGGTAGGCAAAATAGTAGAGGTGAAAGAATTTCCAGAGGCCAGAAATCCTTCATATAAATTAATAGTAGATTTTGGAGAAGAAATTGGTACTAAAAAATCCTCAGCACAAATAGTAGAAAATTATTCAAAAGAAGATTTATTAAACCGGTATGTTATGGGAGTGGTAAATTTTTCACCACGGCAAATTGGGCCATTTATATCTGAAGTACTGATTCTAGGGGTTCCGGACAACAATAATCAAACGGTTTTAATAAAACCAGATAGCAATGTCCCTATTGGAGGTAAATTACATTAAAAATGGATACAAACAAAAGCTGTTATCCTGTTTTTATTTTTGTATTTGTCTTGCTTTTTATAAGAATCCTGACCATAAGCAAATAGAACTAATATGAAAATTGCAGGAATAATACCCGCCCGTTATGGCAGTTCCAGGTTTCCTGGTAAGCCTCTAGCAATTATTCATAATAAGCCGATGATTCAGCATGTTTATGAACAAGCAAAAAAAGCTGATCAATTATCGGTTGTGATCGTGGCAACCGATGATTCAAGGATTGAAAAAGTTGTAAAAGGTTTTGGTGGGAGAGTGATAATGACAGATCCTAATCATAGTAGTGGAACTGAACGTTGTGCTGAAGTACAACAAGCATTGAAGAAAACGGGAAATTTATATGATGCCATCATTAATATTCAAGGTGATGAACCATTTATTGATCCGGAACTTATAAATTTGGTTGCCTTTTGTTTTCAAGAGGAAAATGTACAGATTACAACACTGGCTAAGAAAATTGAAAATGAAAAAGATTTGTTTGATACAAATATTGTAAAAGTTAT
>DAOVYU010000237.1 GCA_030635465.1 Bacteroidales bacterium
TATATTAAGCTATTGAAAGTGACATAGCGAAGAAAACAGCTCCCGGGTGGTAGCTATAGCGATAATGCATAGAAGAAAGGAATATGCTGTAAAAGGTGGAGACATGGCCATGAAAAAGGCTGGTTGGCCTGTATGTAAATCAGGAAAAATCAAAAAAAGAAGAAAATAAATAGCTTGGTCCCATAAATTCAATGGTTTTGACAGTTATACATTGCCAGAAGATATGCTTATTTTCTCAATAATTATCCCAGCTTACAACCGTCCAGAAGAAATTAGCGAATTACTGGGCTCGTTATGTAATCAAACATATAAGAATTTCGAAGTTATTGTAGTAGAAGATGGATCCGAAAGATGCTGCAAGATAGAAATAGAATCTTTTTATCATAGATTGAACCTCAGGTATTTTTGTAAAGAAAATTCCGGCCCCGGACTAACGCGAAATTACGGTGCTGAACAAGCCAAAGGGAATTATTTCATTTTCTTTGACTCTGATTGCTTGATTCCGCATGATTATATGGAACTTTTAAAGAAAAGCCTTAATTCAACGCTCCTTGATGCCTACGGTGGTCCAGATGCTTCTCACCCCTCATTCACTCCGATACAACGAGCTATAAACTATGCTATGACCTCTTTCTTGACAACCGGTGGTATCAGGGGAAGCAAAAAACATTTTGCAGAATTTCATCCTAGAAGTTTTAACATGGGATTCTCAAAGAAAGTATTTCAGAATACTGGCGGATTCTCAAGAATGCGATTTGGAGAAGACCTTGATTTAAGCATGCGAATTAAAGAAGCTGGTTTTAAAGTTGGTTTAATACATGAGGCTTATGTTTATCACAAAAGAAGGACAGATTTTAAGAAGTTTTTTAGGCAGGTGCACAATTCCGGGATAGCACGCATAAACTTGAACAATAGGCATCCTGGTACAATGCGAATTATCCATGCTTTACCTGGGTTATTTACTCTGTTTTTCTTAACATCTATATTAGCCAGTCCTATCACCCATCTGTTAAGTCTTGTGCCGGTTCTTGTTTATGCCTTTTCTTTATTTATTGATTCACTTTTCAAGGAGAAAAGCGTTAAAGTGGCACTTCTCGCTATCACTGCATCGTTTGTCCAGCTACTTGGCTATGGAACTGGGTTTATAAAGGCATTTTGGAAGCGTATTATTCTTGGAAAAGGTGAGTTTCATGCGTATGAGAAAAACTTTTATGAATAGAAGTGGATCAAGCAACATTTCGGTCTTAAATATCGAACTGCAATAAGGGGAGAAAACAAAGGGAGAAAATAATCTCATGTATGGGATACTACTGACTGGAACTTATTCATCATACAATAAAGGCGATGCAGCTATGGAAATTAGCACTGCAAAGTCTATTCAATCTTCATTGACTGACGTGAAGATTACTGTAGCTTCAACTTTACCACAGATAGATCGGAGTTTCTATAAACAGTATGAAATTGACAGGGCTAAGTCTTTTTCAAACATAAGCAATTTGAGCCTGTTCAATACTTATAATATATGTAAATACAGGCAGTTATAAGGACATAAAACACAAGTTAACCCAAATTTATTGCGTTTCCGGAGGGTCAACCCTCGGGAACCCACTGTTTTGAAAAAAGTTAACCCAAAATATCAACACTTGCTGCCCTTTGAAATTAAGGAATATTTGGGAATTCCTTTTAAATATCAATTTGTTTGTACTTTTTCTCAGTATTGAACAGCATTATTGCAACAGATATTCATTTTATGGTCTGTTTAGGTTCCGCTACAGTTTCTTTGCACGCTAAATCTTAATTATTGAACAGGCTCAATTCGATAACTCAACTTTTATTGAGTATAAATTTCAAATTCAACATAGCCGAAGGCAGTAACAAAATTAATACCATACATTGTGCTCTTACTTCTTTGAAATTAACAAGAGGAAATTGCATTATTAGAATTAGTATTCCGAAAATCACCGATGCCCTCATAAAATGACTCTGTTCTTTCCATTTAATAAATGATAGGGACAAAGGCAACAAAAACATAAGTAACGGAGGATAACTTAATTTCAAATTAATTAAATGCCTAATATTGATTTTGATCTGAACAAATAGATTGAATATTCTATCAATAAACATCACATTTGAATTTAAAGCATCGGCTTGAGAATATATATTATTTAATACCTCATGCATTCCAATTGTCATTATAAGTAGTAAGATAGATTTTATGATAATTAAAAGGCGTTTATGAGGATCTGACAAGTAATTGTATAAAAAGTAAAAAATTGGGAGAACAATAACGTCAAATTTAATGGTAATTGAAATTATTAATACAAAAACTAATAAAATTTCTTTCCTTTCCCTTATCAACCAAATGAGTATAAGCCACGAAAACAATGAAATTCTATCCCATGGGTGGAAGTAATAAAATTGAAATGTAGTTATAAATACATTTCCAAGAAATAATAAAGCAATCAAACAATATTCATTATCAAGCCATTTTCTTAAATAGCAATAAAATACGGCAAAAAATAGGAATAAAAATACTGTATCAATCATCTTATAAACTTTTAGTACATGAATGTTTAATCCTTTACTTACGCCAGCCGCTAAATAAACAACAAAGATTCTCCGATTAGTATCCTTTGCCCCATAATTTTCCCAAGTTTTTCCAGTTGGTATTTCATTATTATAAATTGCATCATGAAGAAACTGCCTTTTTCCCTCTAGTGCTTCTTTGTAAATGGTGTGGTTACCAACCCAATACTGTAAATTAATTATTACAATTGAAATCAATAATAATAACAAAATATTTTTTACATAAATACTTTTTTGGGGCATCGTGAAGAACCTTTGCATAATTAATTTTTTAGTCAATTACCACCGCCTGAGGCGGTGGTAATTGACTTTTGTAAAGCAAAAAGCAATCGAAAAACAAATATTTTTCGACAACATGTTACATTTGGAATATTAGGAAGTAATGTTTCCGTTAAAGCCCAGAAAGCCAACCCTTCAGTGTATATTTGTTTGTATAGTCGATCAATGCTTTCAGTTTTGAATCATCAAAAACAGTGTCATCCGATTCAAGTTTTAGTACTATATCAGGCCATTCGACGAAATTTAAACTAACATCATATTTTTGAGCTATCATTTTCCCAGCTTCAAGCAGGCTGAGGTTTTCACCCCCAATATTAAAAATCTGATTCTTGGTTTCTTCAATTTGAATTGCCAAGATTATATAATTACAAATATCTTCAACGTGCGTAAAAGTCCTGCGAATACTCCCATCCCCGTAAAGGGTTATATCTTCACCCTTCCTGGCTTTGTTAAGAAAGAAACCTATTGTTCCGTATGAATAATGCTCGTCAAAATGATTTCCGTAGGGGACACAAATCCTGAAAATTGTATTATCAATACCAAAAGCATTATGGTGCATCCAAAGGATATTTTCTGCTGCAAGTTTATTAAGTGCGTAAATGGTTTTGGTTTCCTTGGCATCGCCTTCTTTCAGCATATAGTTTTTACGACCTTTGTAAACCAATCTGGTTGATGGGAAAATTATTCTTGCGTTACAGCCACTTTCACACATCCATAAAAGCAGATTTAACAAGCCAAATTCATTGACGCTTATAAATTTTTCGAAATTTTCAAATCCATTGTATGTTCCGGTAAGTCCTGCAAACAAAAAGATAAAATCGACACCTGGATCAAGTTTATCGAGTTCCTCTTTTATGGTAATATTAATCGATTGATAGTTTTCAATTTCTTCAGGTGGTTCAGGGTGAATATCAAAATTGAAGTTGTGAAAATTATTTTCCTTCAAAAAATATGCAAGGTGTTTGCCGAGGTAACCATTTGATCCGATAAGAATTGATTTTTTCATAAGGTGTTTGTAGATTTTATTAAGGTTCTGTTAAATTTGAAGAGATCAATACTCACTTTTCACAAAAATATTATTTTTCATAATTCAACCTCTCTTCAACGATATATGTAGGCCTGCCTTTGACA
>DAOVYU010000260.1 GCA_030635465.1 Bacteroidales bacterium
ATAATGCCGGAGGAATTGCACCTGAGGGTATGTTTAGCTGGGTTTCCGGGACAAACATCAGTCGTTTGATCTCCCCTCAAGTTGATCTTACAGGACTGGACGCTATTTCTTTCCAGTTTGCTCATTTCCTGGATGATTATTCAGGTAGCGGTTATACTCTTGGAGTCGCAACAAGTTCAGGCGGCGGTAACTGGAATACAGTTTGGGATGTTACTCCTACAGGCGATATCGGACCAGAGGTAGTAGCTTTTGAAATTACCAATGACGATGTCGGAGCAAGTGATTTCCAAATTTGTATATTTATTGATGGTAACACATATAATCTCGATTACTGGTACATCGATGATTTGTGGCTTTTCGTTCCACTCAACCTGGATGCAGGTATGCAGGCCATAACTACACCAACCTTCCTTGGAGGCCCATCAACTGTTGAAGGTACCATTAAAAACTTTGGATCTTCCGAAATTACAAGTGCCGAAATAAGCTGGCAAATTGATACCGGAGAGGTAACTACAACTTTATTTGATGGTTTCAATATAGCTTTTGGTGAATCTTTTGATTTTATTTGTGACGGTATGCTTGAACTTGCTATCGGAACCTACAATTTAAGCGTGTGGATTGAAACAGTGAACAGTGTTGCCGACGATGATCCATCAAACGATATGAGTGAAAAAACTATAAGTGTTGTTAGTCATGTAGTTGATCGACTTCCGATGTTTGAAGAGTTTACAAGTTCAACCTGTGCACCATGTGCAACCTTAAACTCTCAGTTTGTTCCCTGGTGTGAAGATCATGAAGAAGAAATAGCTTTGCTTAAGTACCAAATGAACTGGCCGAGCCCTGGTGATCCTTATTACACAGAAGAAGGTGGTGTCCGTAAAGATTATTATGGTGTAACTGGAGTTCCTGCAGTATTTGTAAATGGAGATTACATTGGCTTCCAATTTAGTGGAGTACAGCCGGCCTTTGATGCCGCTATTCTCATGCCCGGCCTTTTGAGTGTTGTAAGTTCTCATACTCTCGATGGTACAGAAATGACGGTTGACGTAGTACTGTTACCCTTTGCAACATTTGAAAACTATATATTACACGTTGCAATCTTTGAATTTATAACAACTGGAAATGTAGGTAACAACGGAGAAACTGAGTTTGAAAATGTGATGATGAAGATGGTACCTGATGCTTATGGAACTACAGTTAATTTGCAAGACAGGGTTCCTTATACACTGACTGAAACGGTTGATCTGGACGGGACATTTGTTGAAGAATGGGATGACCTTGGTGTGGTTGTTTGGTTACAAGAACAAACTTCACAGGAAGTTTTCCAATCAACTTATTCAGTTGAAGATGCAACATTTGCAACTGATGCAACATTATCTTCATTATCTGTTGACGGTGAGCCAATCCCTGATTTTTCACCAGATGTATTTGAATATACTGTTCTATTATGGTGGGGTGTAACTGATGTACCAGAGGTTGAAGCTGAATCTACAGATCCAAATGCAACTTCCATCATTGTACCTGCCACTGGAATCCCAGGCAGTACAACAGTTGATGTATTTGCTGAAGATCTTGGTACATTTAATACCTACACTGTTAACTTTGACTATGGTACTGGAGAGATACTGAATGCGGCTAACGCAGTAAGGATTTATCCAAATCCAACCACAGGAAAAGTATATGTAAGTGGTGCTGAAAATGCACAAGTAATGGTATATTCTGTTACTGGTAAATTAGTAGCATCTTATGATAATTTCTCATCATCATTAATTGATCTGTCTGATTTGAATGAAGGAATTTATATTATGAATATCGTAATAGATGATACAACAGTATTAAACAAAAAAATAAGTTTATTAAAATAATACTAGAAATTTCTAAAAAACTAGAAGGCCACTGAATTCAGTGGCCTTTCTATTTTATAGCAAGTAAAATTTCATGAATCTTCAGAACCTGCGGTATTAGCATATCTTTTTCATTATTCTCAATAATGAAATCAGCCAAACTAATTTTCTTTTCCTGACTCCATTGATTGGATCTTCTTTGTTCTACTTCGAGCGAACCAATGTTATCCCTGTCCAGCACCCTTTTAGTAGCTAATTTTTTAAGAGATGTAATCAATATGATTTTATCAAAGTTTTTATCAAATCCACTTTCAAACAAAATAGCTGCTTCCTGGATTACATAAGGATGGTTTTTTTTCTGAGAAAAAAATCTCTCTAAATCTTTCTGTACCAATGGATGAATAATTGAATTAAGTACTTTTAGTTTTTGGGGATTATCAAAAACCAGGTTAGCCAGTTTTTTTCTATCAACATTAGCTTGATTAAATATATCCACTCCAAACTTTTCCAAAAGTTTACTTTTTACAGCTGCTGTCTCCAGCATTTTCTTAGCTTCCAAATCTGCATGATATACTGGAATACCCAGCGATCCAAATATCTTTGCTACAGTACTTTTTCCAGTGCCAATGTTTCCTGTAAGGCCTACTTTAATCATTGTTTTAGCAATAAAAATTCTACTTCTTCAGGATCTATCTTTGTGATCTTTACAAAAGATGGCTTATGTAAAAGTTTAACTTCTAAACGGTTTGATTTTGAATTTTCAACAAAATCAACAGAAGCGGTAAACATATCTTCAGTCACCCTGTTGAAATTTTCAAGTGTAACCAGGTAAGTGATCACTACAAAATCAGGATAGGTTTTAATCTTGTATTTTTCTTCGGTATTAACAATAGGAATCTTTAGTGTGGATTCTGTATATTTCTCAACAGAAAGTGAAATTTCCACTTCTTTCGGTAATACTTTTATTTTATTTAGGCTCTCCGGAACGTGAAGTGTTGTTTTAATGGTTTGTGATTGATCGACCTGAATTATATCCTGCGTATTTGTTTCAATGTAGTTAATTTGCTCCAGTAATTTTTCCGGGCCAATAACCATTACACTATCAGGTGTTACTAACATACTATCGGAAAGTTGGTATTGTCGGGCAAAATCAAGATTTAGCCTGGGTATTACCTTAACCATTTTTCCATATAAAGCCTCAAACTTAAAATAAATATTTGTTGGTGAAATAGAAACATACTCTTGCGAGATGTTTAACTTTCCAATGATATCCCGCGAAATCTTTGAAGTGGAAAAAGTTGAAGTGTAATTATTCCCCTCCTGTACCAAATCAAGTTTGTTTAAATCAATCAGAATGGGGTGTTGACGGGTTAAATATTTTAACGTAAACAATTCAAAACCACCAGATGATACGCGAAATGAAAGTATACTATCCGGCTGATTAACCAATACAAGGTTCTCTGGACTATTCTCAAAAACTATTGGATAATCAATTGTAGTATATGATTCTTTTGAAAGGACGATCAAAAACCAAATAATAATAGAAATCAACAAACAGATTAAAAAGATATAAAATTGCTCCCGTGTATTGATGTTACCCGGGTCACGTATCTTATTTATCCGTTCGCTTAAATTGAATTTCAATGATCTTATTTGTTACGATAAAAAACTCAATATCTTTTAGATACAGCGGTTACATAAAGTAAATTATTATAAAATATTTACATTATTTGACCAACATTGATATGTAATTATTTGCTTGCTCCAATTTGAGAGCTACTATCCATAGCAACTGCCGATCTCTCAACCTTTAATCGATTTTGTCCTTCAACCTCAATGGTAAAAGTTTTTTCTTGTACCTCTATAATCTTTCCGTGAATACCTCCTATTGTGATAATTTTATCACCTTTCTTA
>DAOVYU010000141.1 GCA_030635465.1 Bacteroidales bacterium
CATAGCAGCCATTTGCATAATCATCGGAGCCCACATCAAGTGGAGACCAATACCTGAACGGGAAATTACTGTTCCCAATTGGTACTGTGAGTATTCGTAATTTTCGATACCAAGGGTATAGGCAATGGAGTCAGGACTGTTTAAGTCCATCGGATCCAGTAAATCGAGATCATAACCCAATGCTTCGGCAAAGGGTTCCCCACTTTCGTTAATTTCATTCGCAAGTAACATTTGATCACGGGTTGAAAAATTGTCTGTTGATGTAATCACTACCTGGGCTTCTAAAACAGAGCCGGCAAGTAAAAGGCCTAAAATGAATGTAAATAATGTTTTCATTGTTTTAATTTTTAAATGAGTATTATTAATTGTTTTATAAAGAGTCGGGATAAGTATTTAATCCTGACAGTATATATTAAAAGATTTGTTAATTTATAGTCAATCAGTGTTTTATATGAAATCAGGAAAGGCGATAGCCGCAAATAAATCAGAATAAAAAAACATAATTCCAGTAACACTTAACAAGAAAAAAAGCGTAGCTATTAAATAAATAGTCTACGCTTGTTAACAGTACGAAATATTATATTGCTAATTTTGATTCAGATGTTCTATTCCGGTTTTCCCCAGATCAATTAGTTCTTCCGGTTTTAAATAGCCAGGATAATAAACAATCGGATCACCGGACGAATTGATAATGAACAAAGAAGGGTAGGCCTGAACATTAAGGTCCTGAGCTACTTTTATGCCATCACCTTTTTCAGCATCCAAAGTAACATTTATAAAGTTCTCGTTAAAGTATTTACCAGCTTCAGCATCTGGAAATGTCTTTTGTTTTAATATTTTACATGGGCCACACCATGATGCATAAACATCCAGAAAAATAGGCTTGTTTTCCTTTTTTGCCTTAAGCAGGGCATCCTCCCAGCTTCCCTCGTAAAAATGTATACCTTGTTTTTCACTGTTGCCATTATCCTGAGCTTTCACTATTTCAAGGTTATAAAGCATCAAAAAACCAATGATAATTAAGATTCTTACTTTCATTTTACCCTCCTTGAAATTAAGTTATCAAGACTGATTTTTCCTGCACCATTCACCAAAAGGGCAAAAAGCATGAGCATATAATAAAAGGGAATTTCAAACCCATTGTTGCCGGCTTCAAATCCATTACCGAGATGTACAGTTACAATGGCAACAATCATCGTGATTATTAATGGAATGGAAATGATTCGGGTTGCCAGGCCAAGAGGTAAAAGTATTACAGCTGCCATTTCAGTCGAAGCAGCTAAATAAGCGTTTAATGTTGGAAACGGAATCCCCAAGCTTCCAAACCATTCGGCTATACCACTGATGTTTCCCCATTTCATCATAGTAGGCATATAAAAGCCATAGGCCAGGATTAACCTGAAAAATAATAAAGGGATGTCTTTTAAACTTGTCAACCATTGAGTTGCACTTTGATATAATTGAATAATTTTCATTTTTTATAATTTTAATTAGTTACAATTTTTTGATTTAATAGTCTTTTGGACTTAAGATTCCTGACACAACTTTTGTGAAAATTCTTAAAAATCCAGATTCTCTTCCAGGGCTTTTAATATTTCTTTTACTGATGACCTTTTTTTATAGTCCGGGTCAAATTGCCTCCAAATTATTTTGCCGTTTTGGTTCACGATAAAAGTTGCCGGGATAGGTAATTGTTGTGATTTGTCAGAATGGGTCTCTTTGAGTTTAGCCCCTAATCCAATATTATAGGTAAAAAGTTGCATGGCACCAGGTTTAAAAGTTACATCGTAGGCATCGGCAATTTTGTACCCTTCGTCATAAAGCAAGGTGAACTTTGCGCCTGTTTTGACAGCCATTTTATCCAGGTACTCAGGTTTTTCAGGTGATATGGCAATCACTTTGGCACCCTTCTCTTCAATCATTTTCAGGCTGTCCTGGATCGATCCCAGATGCTTATTGCATACAGGACACCAAAACCCACGGTAAAATATAAGTACAACAGGATCTTTTTTTAGTGCTTCTTCTAAAGAGAATTGATTGCTGTCAGCATCCATCGCATAAAATTTGGGAGCAGTTTCCCCGACACTTAAACCATGTACATCTTTTACACTTTTTTCAGTTTGTGAATTTATTGTGGTTACAGCCATGATGGTAATCATTGTTAGTATTGTTATTTTTAAAGTTGACATAATGCTGTTTTAATTACTATTCAATCTCAGTTTATGATCAATTTAGATATGATTAAAGGCAAATCTATCATGGGAGCTGGTAACATTGTCAATGTCATCACAGCGGTACCAATGATACCACCAAGAACTGATTGTTGAATTTTTATTTTCATTGCTAATTTTTTTAAATGTATATATCCATCTGTCGGATAAATAGTGAAACCTGACAAAAGAATTTGCATCAAAAAAATGATTCGATGAAAATTAATTCGGTATATAGTTTTTAAGCTTACTGGTGGTGTGACATAGCAATTAGGGTGAGACAATATAAAAATACAATTAAACCATTTTGATACGCTTCCTATTTAATTGAAAAGATTTAATTGAGGATTGAGAAAATATTGGAATTTGTACTATTTAATTCCTATGGCATATTCTTATTGTGCCACTGATCAACTGATTACTCCACCATTATTTGGTTTCTTCCAATTTAGAAAGGATATTCTCCTTAAAACTGTTTATGTCAATAGCGGGTTCTTCTTTTTTATTCGAATCAAACAAGGTTTTATCTATAATATCACTTTGCTTTTCATATTTGGTACAGGCATCACACATCATTTTGTGAACTTTAAGTTGAATTTTTTCAGAATAGGAAAGTTTGAAATGAAGTTTCTTTTCTATCAACTCAGTTGCCTTTAAACAAGAAAGAAACATTATGTGCATTAATTTTTTCATCTTCAATTTAATTATTAAACCAATTTGTTTCAATACAATCCCGCAAATTCAATTTAGCCCTGTGCATAATTTGCCAGAGATTGGTAGGTGTGATACCTAGATCCTGACAAATTTCATCACTTTTTTTGTCCATGTGATATTTTAGTTTAACGCAGGCATTCCACTTATCAGGAAGGGCTTCAAGGCAATTCTGAAGTACTATATTAAATTCAATGTCATCCAATAAATGATTTTCGTTATCACCCCAGTCTTTGGGCTTTTTTTCAGAAATCCAGTCGCCGTCTTCGGTAAAAAAGCTTGAGAATGTTAGATTTTCCAGACTTACCGGTTGTTTACCCTTTTTACGGTAATAATCAATTATTTTATAATTTAGAATGGAATGTAACCAGGTCTTGGGCGAACTTTCACCCTTAAATGTTTCAATTTTTTCTGCAGCTGCCAGGAATGTATCCTGAACTAAATCTTTTGCAAGTTCGGCATCGGAAACTTTGTAATAAGCCCATGAATATAAATCAGAAGTATATTCATCAACCCATTTGGATAAAGAAGTCTGTGTTGTTATTGCCATTCAATTAAATATTTTCTGGTCATTTGATCAACGAATGCAAAAATATTGTTTTTCGTTGAGATTTAATAGTAAGCTTAAGGATTTTAATGAGTTCTTTATTTGTTATTTGTCATATCATCATTTTTTCTTTCCATTTTTTTTCGCAACGAGTTTGCATCTGGGTTGTGTTTTTAAAATGTATATTTGATTATTAAATATCTAATTCAGAAGTAGCAAATGCAAGTTTTTATATTTAATTGTGTCAATATGACAAGATAACAGTATTTAATACTATTTTGAATGACAAATGTCAGATTCAGGGTTGATAGATAAGATTAAAAGAGGAGATCAGCAAGCATTTAAATTGCTTTTTGATAAATACCATTTAAGGGTATTTAATACATGTATGGGTTTTTTGCATAATAAAAACGATGCAGATGATATTACCCAGGAGGTTTTTATTGAAGTCTATAAATCCATAAATAAGTTTCGGGCGGATTCTAAATTATCTACATGGATTTACAGAATAGCTGTTAATAAATCTCTTAATTTTATTCGGGACAATAAAAGATCAAAATGGCTTAAAAGTATAGAAACCATATTAACCGGGGCAATAAGGAATGATGTTGAAATAAAGCATGGTTCAGGGTATGATCCTGAAATGATTTTGGAGAATAAGGAAAAAGCTGAAATGTTGCACAAAACAATTGATTCATTGCCGAAAAATCAAAAAATTGCTTTTACTTTAAATAAATACGATGACCTTTCCTATAAGCAGATATCTGAAGTTATGGATATTTCTTTATCATCGGTTGAATCATTGATCCACAGGGCAAAAAAGAACCTCCAGGAGAAATTATTGAATTATTATAAGAAAAATTAAGATACCACCGCAAGTTTTTAAATCTGTTAGTGTCAAAATCCCAAACAAACAATAATGAATTGTAAAGAAGTAAATAAAAATCTGATCTTTTATATCGAAAAGGAACTGCAAGCTGAAAGAGAATTGGAGCTGCAAGAACACCTTAAGGATTGCCATGATTGTAATGTGTTGTTTTTGAATCTGAAAGAAACAATGGCAATTGTTACAAAGGAAAAAGCAGCCAAACCAAATCCATTCCTTTTTACCCGTATACAAGAGGAGATAAGCAATTTAGAAAAACCACGGAAAGTATTTTTATGGAAACCGAATTTCATTAAGATATTACAGCCTGTTACTTTATCATTTTTCCTTTTAGTGGGTGTAATATTTGGAATATCAATGGGGAACTCAATCCAATATCAAACACCTGAACAGTCGATGGTGTATCAATCAGATGAATTTTATTTGAACGATCTTCAACAGGAAACAATTGAATCTTTTTTATTAACTGAAGAATAAGTCAAACGCAATGAATTATTTTAAGCAAAATAAAATATCGATCTGGATAATAATAGTATTACTGGCAACAAATGTTTCAACCATTGCTACAATACTGATCAATAAAAACCTGAATAAACAAGCAAGTCAAAATTCAGAGGAAATAATTATACCGGATGATGGCCTGGGCAGGTTTTTTAGGGATGAACTGGATTTGACAAGAG
>DAOVYU010000398.1 GCA_030635465.1 Bacteroidales bacterium
AATTTTCTCAATCTTAATACTTTTAATTTTTAGTTGCCTGTTATTAATCACAGGTGAAACCATAGCACAGGACAAGAAAAAGAAAAGGGACAAGAAGAAGAAATCTGAAATGTTACATAATGACTCTGTTTTAAACATCAAAAATGATACGATTGAAATTAAAATAGAAAGTGATAGCCTAAAAGTTTCAGATAATGACACCACTATAAATAATCAATCAGATAGCATTGTTGAACAAGAAGAAATTAACTCGATTAATTATATCGATGAAAGTAACCGGATTGTAAAATCAAATATCAAAACTGTACTACTCCACAGAGATGGATGGGATATGTCGCCTCCTTTGATGAGGTATAATACAGATGAAAAACTTTTGCTTTCATTTGATGATCTGGATGGAGATGTAAAAGAGTATGCATATACCATTGTTCATTGTGATGCTAATTGGGAACCTTCCGACCTGAGAAAAGATGAATATATTGATGGTTATTATGAGGCCTTTATTTATGATTATAGTTTTTCGCTGAATACCATTCAACCATATACACATTTTGAATTGTTATTTCCTACCCAGGATCTGAAACCTACCATAAGTGGAAATTATATCATGAAGGTTTTTGTGGAAGAAGAGGACAGCCTGTACTTTACAAGGCGATTCATGATCGTTGAATCAAAAGTAGAGATTGAAGGAAAAATTAAACAAGCCACAATGATCAAGGATAGGAATTATAAACAAGAAGTTGATTTTTCATTCAATACAGGTGGATATCGTATAGTAAATGCTTATCGTGACTTAAAAGTGGTTATCATTCAAAATGGAAGATGGGATAATGCTCTGAAGGATTTAAAACCAAAAATGGTCATTGGTAATACTTACGATTACAATTATGATTTTGAAAACGTATTTGATGGAGGCAATGAGTTTAGAACTTTTGACACTAAAAGTCTCACCTATAATACTGAAAATGTCATAAACATCGATCAATCTTATGCAGGCTATGATATTTATTTAAGAGAAACCGGCAGGCGAACATTTAAGGTTTATAAAACTGAAGATGATATCAATGGTCAGATGAAAATCAAAACTGAAGATTATACTATTACAGAAACAGAAGCTGAATATGTAAATATTCACTTTTTTCTTCCTTATGCTGCTCCAATGGTAGATGCTGACATTTTTATTATTGGTCAATTCACAGATTGGCGTTATTCGGAAGAAAGCAAGATGGCCTATAATTACAAACGAAAAGGTTATGATAAAACCTTGCTTTTAAAACAGGGATATTACAATTATCAATACATCCTCAAATACTACAATCAATCAGTCGGTGATGTCTCATTTATTGAAGGAAATCATTGGGAAACCGATAACAATTACACCATTTTTGTTTATAACCGTGAACTGGGAGCTGATTATGATCGGCTGATAGGAGTAAAACATATCAATTCATTTAATGAATAATTTTTTGTACAAATTTTTTTGTTAAATTTGATGCAATTTCAATAATGAAAGCAACTCAATAAAACTCAGATTCATATGATTGGTGATTTATTTTCAAAATTACAGGAAGCCCGTCAAAAAATTGAGGAATCCAAAATTAAGTTAAACGATATTATTGTTGAATCGAGCAATAGTGATGGATCGATTATAATTAAGGCAAATGCCAATAAAGTGATCACCAGCATTGTGATTTCAGAAGACTTCCTTAAATCTGGTTCTAAAAAAATAATTCAAGAACAATTGTTAACGGCATTAAATAATGCCCTTGATGAAGCAGCACAAAAAGGCGAGGCTGAAATGAAAGAAATAACCAAAGATATGTTACCAAACTTTCCGGGATTGGTTTAAAAACAATAATATTCTACTACATTTCCCATTTTCTGATTACATTCCTTTTATATGAAAAAAGCTTTTCCGCCAAATAGTAAATATTTTGATTTTAAAATCGGTCTGGCCGGAGGACTGGTAATGGGAATTATTGTTTTTATTATTAACTACAATGGTACTTATGAAACTATTGGAGCTTCTACAGCTGCAATTAAACAAGGTATCTATACATTTTTCTTTGGAGGTTCCATTATGAAACTCTGTGAAATTATTGCAACTCGGATCACATCCAAAGCATTAGCTATTGTACTGGCCACTTTAATTCCATCTATTATTTCACTGGCTTTAACTTATGCACTTCATAGCTTAAAAGGAACACCACGGCCAATTGAATCAACTATCCCTACGGCTGTATTTGTAATTCCCTCAACAGCTGTTTGGGGATATATAAAAAGGAAGAAAGTTGATAAAAATAATGATGAATAATATAGTACAATTGGACATTTGCGCTATTTATTTTTTCTTGAAAGGCAACAACATGGGCACTTGTTTTTGGTAATCTTCATAATCCCATCTTCGTTTAAGCGAATGTTTTTCAATCAATGGGATGCTGATAAGTTTAAACATTAGAGTAATAATCAAAGCACCTATTCCTGTCCACCAATATTCTAATCCACAACCCAGAGCAATTATAAATAAACCCCACCAGGTTAATATTTCACCCAGGTAATTCGGATGCCTTGATTTACTCCATAAACCTTTATTGATTGTTTTACCATCATTCTCCGCGTTAAATCTAAAACTCCTTAATTGTTTGTCTGCCATGTAAGCCAATAGTATTGCACCAA
>DAOVYU010000219.1 GCA_030635465.1 Bacteroidales bacterium
ATAATGCCATTTCAAATATTTTTGTTGAATTATTCAATGATTTTCTTGGTGTTTTTGGTATTACAAATCTCGTAGCAATCTCAGTTGCTTCTCTGGCACCGATATATAAGTTATTGATCATGTTCTTTCTGAGGGATTTTATCCAATGGAATATACATAAGTTGTTACATCGGGTAAATTTTTTGTGGGAATTTCACAAAGTTCATCATAGTGTTAAGCAAATGGGATTTGCAGCACACTTGAGATATCACTGGATGGAGAATGTTGTTTACAGATCAATTGAATATATTCCATTGGCTATGATTGGATTTGGATTACAAGACTTTTTTATTGTTCATATTATTAGTTTGTCCATCGGACATTTTAATCACTCAAACTTTAAATTACCATTGGGCCCACTTAAATATTTATTAAACAATCCTCAAATGCACATATGGCATCATGCTAAGGAATTACCAAACCAATATGGGGTTAATTTTGGGATCAGTCTCAGTTTATGGGATTATTTATTTAAATCAAACTATATCCCTTATGATGGAAGGGATATTGAATTGGGATTTGAAGATGATAGTGTTTTCCCAAAAACTTTTATTACCCAGGAAATTTATCCTTTAAATAAGTTAAAATAATGTAAGGTTTATGATGATGAAAAGACTAATAATATTGATAGTCGTTTCTGGTTTGGTGGGTTTTGTGGCCGGTCAAAAGCCAGTAAATTATGACGATCAACTGAAAGAAATGTATAAAAATACTGTTGAGCTTATTTCCGTAGATGATTTGTCAAATAAGCTGAATGATAACAGAGGTTTAGTATTGCTTGATACACGTGAGTTAAGTGAATATAAAGTTAGTCATATTGAAGGGGCCAGATGTATTGGGTATAATAATTTTTCAATTGAATCATTGGAAGATATTCAAAAAGATACTGAAATAGTTGTTTATTGTTCATTGGGTGTAAGAAGTGAACAAATTGGAGAAAAACTAAAAGAAGCTGGTTATAAAAATGTACAAAACTTATATGGTGGAATATTTGAGTGGAAATACCAGGATCAAATAATTGTTGATAAAAAGGGTAATCCTACTGATAAGGTTCATACGTATGATGAAAACTGGGGTCAGTGGTTGTTAAAAGGGGAAAAGGTTTATTAAGTTAAAAGTAAAAAGATTAAAGTAATAAGTAAAATTGTAAATTTAAAATGAGTAAAGATATATTTCCAACACTAAAAAAAAGTGGTCATGAATTGGCTGTATCTGATTTTCAGATAAGTATTTTAGAAAACAGGTTAAAGGAATCTGTTCGGTTCAAAGATAAATTAAAAGAAATTGGCTTGTTTCCTTTAAAACCCTGGGAAATTTCAATTTTTCAAATTAATGTAGGGAAAATGTGTAATCAAACTTGTGGTCATTGTCATGTGGATGCTGGACCGGACAGAGAAGAGATTATGACCAGGGAGACTATGCTGCAATGTGTTGAAGCTATCAGGCAAGGACCCTTTAAAACCATTGATCTGACTGGTGGTGCTCCGGAAAAAAATCCAAATTTTAGATGGTTTATTGAGTTATTGAGAGATGAATTTCCCGATGTAGAGATCATTGTCAGAAGTAATTTAACCATCATAAATGAATCTGAGGAATATTTTGATTTACCCGAGTTTTTTGCAAAACATAAATTGACAGTTGTTTCATCTTTGCCTTGTTATACGCAAGATAATGTAGACCAACAACGTGGGAGAGGCGTATATGAGCGTTCCATAGCAGCTTTGAAAAAATTAAATAAAGTTGGTTATGGAAATGAGGAGTCAGAATTAAATATTCATCTGGTTTACAATCCTGGTGGGACTTCTTTACCTGGATCGCAGGCTGGACTACAGAATGATTATAAACGTGAGCTAAGGGATACACACCAAATTACTTTTAATAACTTATTCACAATCACCAATATGCCGATTAACAGGTTTTTGAATTTCCTGGTGATTAAAGGGAGATATGAAGAATATATGCAAACGTTAATTGATCATTTTAATCCATCTGCCGCTATGACAGTTATGTGCCGCGATACAATTTCTATTGGATGGGATGGATTTATTTATGATTGTGATTTTAATCAACAACTAGACTTAACAGTTGGTCCAACAGCCTCACAGCACATTAAAGATTTTAATTTTAAGAGTATTTCTGACAGGGAAATTATTCTTGGCCAGCATTGCTTTGGATGTACTGCCGGTGAAGGATCCAGTTGTCAGGGTGCCCTGGACATAAGTTAATTATTTTACTCAGATGATTTGTATAAATTTGCAAACCTATGTCTAAGTTTAAAGGAGATCAAAGTAAAAACTTACTGATTGTATTTGTAAAAAATTTAGTCGCTGGCAATGTTAAATCAAGGTTGGCTTTATCAATTGGATACAGTAATGCACTGGCAATTTATACAGATCTGGTGAGTAAAATCCATGATGTAGTAGTAGATCTTCCTTTTGATAAACAAATTTCCTATTCCTCAAGTATTGATAAAAGTGATATTTGGGAATCTGAATTTTTTAACAAGTCGCTACAAGAAGGTGAAAATATTGGAGAAAGGATGTTTCATGCATTCAGCAAAGCATTTTTAGCAGGATATGAAAATATTGTATTGATTGGGAGTGACATAATCAATATTAATTCTGGAATTATTTTCGAGTCATTCTATCAATTGCAAAAATCAGATATTGTACTTGGACCGGCTGTAGATGGCGGATATTATTTGATAGGGTTAAAAAAGCCCATGAAACAATTATTTGAAAATAAAGACTGGAGTACTAATAAAGTTTTTATTCAAACTTTGAAAAATTGTTTTGAAATGGATCTAACTCTAAGTTTGGTTACTGAGCTTGCAGACCTTGACAGGATTGAAGATTTTCAATATCTCAATTTAGAAGACTGGGAAAAATATATGAATATAATTGAAAAGGATGCATCAAAAGTGACACATCCTTATCTGTTTCGTTCAATTAAAAAAGGTGCTTGATTTTAATTATGTGTTGGATCAGTTGGAAAATTAGTCCAATAAGCATAATCTCCACCCATTTTATTTACTGTATCATTCCATAGATTTTCAGGATTGGTTTTCATAACTTGTTTCGCACTTGTATTGGATACAAGCCATGAGTTTTTGGCCAATTCACCATCAAGTTGCTTTGGAACCCAACCTGAGTAACCAACAAAAAATTTAATTTCATTGGGTTGTATTTTTCCAATTGTAATCAACTCTTTGACATGTTCTATTTCCCCACCCCAATATAAACCTTCAGTTATTTCAAGGCTATTTTCAATGTCTGCTCCTAACGTATGTATGAAATATAAACTGTCGGTTTTTACCGGACCACCTAAAAATACAGGTGTGTCAAATATTGGAAAATCTTTTAATACATCGCTTAAAAGAATATCAACAGGTTTATTTATGATTAATCCAAAAGATCCTTCTTCGTTATGTTCTGCCAATAAAACAACAGATCTTTTAAAATAATAGTCTACTAAAAAAGGTTCAGATATTAGAATTTTCCCTTTGGTAGGCTTTAAATTGTTAGTTCTTATTTTAAGTATGTCATTTATATCAGTCATTCTGATCTATTTTTTGTTTTTTTGTAGTCTTAAATATTAAATTAAACTTACAAGTTTATAAACAAAAATAATACCATCATAAAATATGATTAAAGATAATCATAATAAATTTAAAGAACTTCGAGAGAATTATACGTTTTTTGTTTATGAAGGTTATTCTATTACTGATAATGAAGATGCTTTAGAAATTATCTATCATTTTAATCTTGCCAATCAATATGCTTTTCATCCAACACTTACTTTGAAAAAAGCCAAGTATTTGACTATCAATCTTACTGAAGATGAAATTCAGAATTTCGTTTTTCATATAGGTATGATTGAATTGATAAGTTATTGGAAAGCTGCCTGCTCACCAAAAATCATTATTAAGCCTTTTTTATTGGATGAATACCAGGTAAACTGGTGGAAGAAAGTTTACTACAAGGGATTAGGTGAATTTTTCTATTTGAATAATATATCAACCAACCAACTCGATTTTGTAAATATTGAATGTTCAACTAGCAAAAAATTACAAAAAGTTAATATTCTTCCAGATTATAAAAAAGTGCTTGTTCC
>DAOVYU010000099.1 GCA_030635465.1 Bacteroidales bacterium
CCGGAAGTAGTCCGAATAATAATATGACCTCCTCCGGATAATGATGCATCTGAACCACCAGTTACGTGTATTGGAACCTCCGGTGATTGGGTTTGAATACCAAGCTTTCCATTGATGGCTAACAAATTATTATCAAATTCTCCATAAATTAGTGCATTTGCAGAATCAGCATCTGAATTTTCAATATATAGTTTATTATTACCGACTTCATAATATCCAGCCTTGTAACCAAGAAATACATTTCCACTTCCGTTATTAGAGAGTTGTATTACAGAACCCCCGGCTTTATAACCTATAATTGTATTTTGACTTCCACTATAATTACTATTATGCGACGAATAGCCTATTGCCACATTCTCCGATCCTGTTTTGTTATTGTTAAGGCTACCATTACCAATAGCTGTATTTTCAATCCCGGTTGTATTGTATTTTAATGACAACGCACCAATAGCAGTATTAGAATAGCCTGTTGTATTATCAGATAGGGATGCGATACCAATGGCAGTATTATTAGAACCGGTAGTATTTGAAAATAAGGAAGACGACCCAATTCCCGTATTATATTGACCAGTTGTATTGAAATACATCGATTCACTTCCTATCACGGTATTTTTGTATCCTGTTGTGTTGCGAAACATCGATTCATAACCGATTGCCGTATTGTGGTGTCCAGTCGTGTTGGAATGCAATGCGTCATAACCGGTCGCTGTATTTACATCGCCAGTTGTATTGGAATACAACGTCCTATAACCGCTTGCAGTATTGTAGATCCCTTCCGTGTTTGAATACAATGATTGATAACCGATAGAAGTATTATTTTGGCCGGTCGTGTTTGTATATTGTGATTTTGAACCTATTGCCGTATTTCCAATCCCCTGATTATTATAAAGTGTTGAGTCACCTATTGCCACCAGATTTGAACTAACAGTATTGAGATATAATGCCCTAATACCAACTGCGGTATTGGAATAGCCGGTAGTGTTTGAAAACATGGCTTTGTGACCATTTGCAGTATTGTAATCTCCGGTCGTGTTTAAATATAAAGAGGCATAGCCGGTAGATGTATTATAGCGGCCAGTTGTATTGCCACGTAAGGAAAAAGTACCAATCGCAGAATTTTGTTGGCCAGTTGTGTTTAATAGTAATGCCGCTAAACCATTAGCCACGTTGTAGTGGCCAGAAGTATTTGAATACAAAGATTGATTGCCGTTCGCCGTATTATGGTTTCCAATTGTGTTGGAATACATCGCCACATAACCGGTCGCTGTATTATTGATGCCGGTTGTATTGGGAAAAAGTGAAAAATTACCTACTGCCACATTTTTATTATCAGTCATGTCATCATTGCTTCCGCTGCCCTCTCCAATAAATATGGAGTTCCCGGTATTTAATACTTCCATCCTGCCGGAATCCATCCTGAAAAATTCGGTCCCTGCCATATCAAAATGGATGATATCATCATTGGGGTTTTTTTCAACTTGTATTTTGGTATTGTTGTCGGCATCTGCAATAGCGTTAGATGCATTGCCCGAGCTACCATTCAGGCTTATCCAAACCGTCCCGTTATAAAAATAAAAACCATCGGCACCATCTGTCTGGTACACCAAAAGTCCTGTTGCAGGGCTTGTTATGATGACTCGTTGAGCTGAATCCATTCGCGGAACCAACATTCCTTTATCAGCTGAATTTACATCAAGCATAGCACTGGGATCAGGGTTAGAGTTGTCTTCATTTATGGATACTCCCTGGCCAAAAGATAATAGACAAGTAATTATAAAACCCAATACAAGGGTTGGCTTTAATTTTTTATTCATGATGCTAAGATTTGAATTGATTAATAGGTTGGCAATTTAGAAATAATCTAAATAAAGTGATGTTAAGGAACTGTTAAAAAGGCTGATATACTTATATTTACTTATGTTTACCAATGTTAAAGTAACAAATGAAAAGTTATATCTTAGATCTCCTCGAATCGGGCTTAATAAAGGGATAGTATTTCTTGTTTAGGCCCAAAGTATTATATTAGAGACATATAACTATTTGTGTTTATAATATTCAATTGTGTCGGCCATATTCTTACATATATAATTTATTGAATATTAATAATAAAGCCCAATTTATTTTTCTTTTTTCGTGCAACTATAATGTTTTATAGCCTGTCTGTTTTGTATTAATAATGATTTACAAATTAAATTAAGGGATTAGTATAGTATGAGATTATCAAAAACAAGTGATCGGGAACAAACTGCATTGAAAGTGATTAACAGGCACAAAGGTAAACGCATCGTTTATGAAACTTACAAGCGAAAAGATCCTAATATGGCAGAGAAGTATATGAATTTTATCGCCAGGAACAGAAATGCCATGTATATTTCATGGGATAAAGAGCGGAAAAAATTCGTGGCATAACAAATTTGATTGTTATCACATCCTGAAAAAAATTACCTCCTATTATCCAACATAAAAAACCGGACATTGAATATTCAATGCCCGGTGATCATCATTCCGTTGTATAACGGTTGAAAATCAATTCACGATGATTTTCTTTCTTAATGTAGTTTTGGTTGACTGCAGTTCAATGATGTAAATCCCTTTCGGAAGCATGGAAATATCAATTGTGCTTTTTAAATTATTTTCTTCTTGACCCAGTACTTTTTGTCCCATCTGGTTAAAAATATTTAAAGCATCAATATGTGTATTCCCTTCAACTGAAATATTAATCTCATTTACTGCCGGATTAGGATAAACCTCAAAAGAAATATCCTCAATATCTTTTATGCCGGTGGCTAATGAGTTCCTTGGGATCATAAAGTTCATCACTTGATTATCACCACTTGTAGTATCAGCAACACCTGAATTGCCTGATATACGTAAATCTCCTGTTGAAGTGAACAAAGCAGCATGATAATATTGGCTATAGGCATAACCTAACGAAAAGGTTTGCATGGAACTACCTCCACAATTATTTTCTTCCTCACCCATCGAAGACACTTTCCATATATTAGGAGTCCAATTACTCGTTCCCCCAGTTCCCATCACATATAGACCTCCGCTTGCAGGGTCAACAACAACTTCATTGACTGCATTAAACGATGAAGTATGACTGGATTCCAGTGTTCCAACAACTCCAAAATCAGTCTCCAATTCACCCGTCTGGCCATTCACCTTAAAAAGCAAATATTTTTTAGGCGTCTCATCACTTGTTGCAGCAATTACAATATCCTCATCGTCCGTAAGCGCAGCATGGATTCCAGCAAAATTATACTGAATAGCCCTTTCAATATACAAGGTGCCATCTACAGCAAAGGTACTGTCCAGGTCACCTTCCGGTGTTAATTTTGTAATGCATGGCATGGTGATTCCGGGAAATGCTTTTCCAACAACAATTACTGAACCGTCTTCCAAAAAAAGACCGTTTCCATATTCGGTTTGCCAATACACATTTGTAACAGGATTATATGCTACTCCATCCTCAGAAAAGTTGCTATCATACGCTCCGAATTCATCTAATTGAATTAATCCATAACCGCCTGGATTACTTCCAATTACAATTGCCTGAATTTTCCCATTTTCCATTTCTTTTATCCCAACAACACTCCCTTTAATGCCTGTTACAAATTCGAGTAAAGCAGAGCCATCCACTCCAAATGAAAGATCGGGAGATCCGTCACTCATCAAACGGGCTACATAAGGCCTGAAGGTGCTGACCCCATTTCCGGGAGCCTGGTATCCACCAATTAAAATTTTACCATCATCCTGAAGTGCTCCACTGATGCAATTATTTCTTTGGTCCCACGTGTGTCCAACCTGTCCGTTTTCACCAAATGTTTCATCTGGTGTATTGTTTTGGTTTAATCTTAATAATGAAGCTTCAAAATGATTGGAACTGTTGTAATATGAAGTTCCGATGATCAGTGTTTTTCCATTGTTTTGTTCCAGCATTAAATAAGGAGTATCAAAAGAATGGGATCCGAAATCGTATGTGGTTTGTTCATTATAGTTGCAGTACTCCTGTTCTGGAACTGAAAGTGTAAATGATATGGTAAAAATTATTACCGGTAAAAGTGTAAAATTTAGTTTTTTCATCGTGAATTATTTTTTAAGATTTATAATTCGACAAAATTATCTCTAGCTCACATGAAAATTATAGTGGAAAACATGGAAAGAAAAAAATCATGGAAAACATGGAGTTTTTGATATAAAGACCTGTGGGGTCTTTATTAAACTAAGCCCTTCTCAATAGCAACCTTAACCAATCCTGCAGTATTTCGTACTCCAAGTTTATTAAGTAAATGCAGACGATGTGTCTCAACGGTAGCATTTGAAATAAAAAGTTTTTCGGCAATCTCTTTTGTGGTAAACTCTTCCAGAATGAGTTTCAAGACTTCCTTTTCGCGGCGGGTAAGTTTTGGGATAAAGGCTGTGTCTTTTTTTCCAAAGGAGGTAGAAATAAGTTTTTCCTGTACTTCACGTGCAAGGTATTGTTCTCCTTTTTGGATGGTTTTAATGGCG
Source organism: Bacteroidales bacterium (assembly GCA_030635465.1). Lineage (GTDB taxonomy): Bacteria > Bacteroidota > Bacteroidia > Bacteroidales > JAADJA01 > JAADJA01. The sequence continues at coordinate 4,513 of DAOVYU010000099.1, forward strand.
GTGATCAATTCCTCTTTCGTGGTGTTTTTTAGAAGATACCCACTGGCGCCACTTTTCATCATGTTCGTGATGAAGCTCACTTCGTTGAAAGTAGTAAGTGCAAGTACTTTAATGTCTGGATGTTTTTTTTGTATGGCTTTACACAATTCTATCCCATCCATCCCCGGCATATTAATATCAATCAGGGACACATCCACAGGGCTGTTTTTTAGGAATTCAAGGGCATCAGGTCCGTTCATTAATTTCCCGGTAATAAAAATGTCTTTTTCCTGTTCAAGCATACTTTGAATGCCGTCCAGTACCACCTGGTGGTCGTCAACTATCAAAACTCTAATCATATTGATTTCTGTATCGACACAAATCTGTTTCTTTTATTTTTGTCTTGACACAAAAGTAACAAAAAGTCAAGGCCAAAAATTTTCCGCCTGTTTTTCTCATCCTCACAATTGCCACGAAACCCAAGCCCTGAAATTATGCAAGTTAATTGATTTATAGTAGCAGGATCAATCCACTTGATTGTCTTGGAGTTTTTTCGTTCAGGGGTTTCTTCATTAATGCCTTCACAAATTGCTGTGGTGGAAAAACTACGTTAAAAAATTTAATGCCGGTCCAGAATTGCCAACTCACTTCTTTTATACAATACTTAATAATAACTGTAGATCGTTACCGAACAAAATCATATGAGTTGAATAATAATATTCACTGTGGTTCCTTTTTTCGGCCCAGATTCTATATCGATACTTCCATTGAGGAAATCTACACGAGAGCTGATATTACTCATCCCGGCACTATTTTTTTTTATTTTTTTTGGATCAAAACCTCTTCCATTATCCTCAACCGTTAGATACAACATTTTATCGTTACACATCATTTGGACAATGGCTTTGGAGGCTTTTGCATGTTTTACGATATTGTTGACCAGCTCTTGTACAATTCGATAAATCATGATCTCCTTAGCTTCTGTAAGCCTTTCATTTATGTTGTAGCTTTGGAAATCAATGTTCAATACTCCCGAGTTACTGATGTTGCTGCAAAAGTCCCGCAAGGCATCAATCAACCCAAATTTTTTCAGGGCTTC
>DAOVYU010000330.1 GCA_030635465.1 Bacteroidales bacterium
ATTGTTCATTTGAACAATAAAGCAATGGCAACCTCTGGTAACTACCGAAAGTTTTATGAGGAAGATGGTATCCGCTATTCCCATACAATTGATCCCAAAACAGGTTATCCTGTCCAGCACTCCTTATTAAGTGTTTCTGTTTTAGCTGATGATTGTGCTACAGCCGATGCATGGGCAACTGCTTTTATGGTATCCGGGCTGGAAAAGTCAAAAACATTGCTACAAAAAATAAAAGGTTTGGAAGCCTACTTCATCTATTCAGGTCAAAATGGGGAACTGCAGACCTATTATACAAATGGATTTCAGAAAATATTAGTAGAAGAGATTGATTAGGAAATGTGCATCAGGAATCTTTTAACACCCCATGGTGTGTTTCGTAATTAACACATTGTGTTTCATCACCATCTGCGCCACAAGAACATCCAATTTTTTTACCGGTAGTTGTGTCAACTGTGCTACAGGTTTTCGAAAACTGACCATCTTTTTGTAAAAACATTTTAATGGCAATTCCTGCTATTGCTAAACCTACTAATAAGATTGTTAAAATTAAGACTGTCATTGAAGCAATGGATTGTTATAAATCAAAACGCAAAATTACACATTAGTTTGCATAAGGAGCAGAATTGTTGATTAAAATCAAAAAAATGAATGATATTTGATATGGACACACCCCTGCCTGTATTGACGTTTCGGTAGGCAGGCCTACACCCCTCTTGGAGAGGGGAATATTGGTAATCATTTTTTTGGATATAATATCTCAATTTAGTGTCTGTCCACCTTGACAGTGTTTGGTTCAGAATGTTTGAGTTAAAGGCTTGCGAAGTATTATAACCGAGGAGTCCCGCATTTGCGGGATGACTGGTTTTTAATATAAGCGTAATCCCGAATCTTCGGGAGACATTTTGGACAAACACTATTTAGACTGTCTTCTAAATTCGGCACATACTATGGCAGCAGCAGTGGAAGCATTCAGCGATTCGGCTGTGTAAGGTGATTAATTTGAATAATTTGGAATGGTAATTTTGTTAGTAATGAAAGGAATCAAATCTTCTGAAATTCCCTTTGATTCATTTCCGATGATAATTATTCCTTGATTGTTTAAACCTGTTTTATAAATATTTTCACCCTCTAGTAATGTACCATAAATCAGTTGTTCATGTGGTATTTGTTCAAGGTATTCTTTTAGATTCGAATAAAACACCTGTACCCTGAATAATGATCCCATTGTGGCCTGAACAACTTTTGGGTTGTATATATCAACACAAGAATCAGAACATATGATTTGCTGTATTCCAAACCAATCTGCTGTTCGTATGATGGTTCCCAGGTTTCCAGGATCCCTGATATCATCCAACATCAATACCAGATCATTGTGAGACTTTGATTCAGGCGAAACATTCTCAGCCATATGAATTGTTGCTAAGACCTGGTTGGGTGTTTTTAGCCCACTAATTCGACTCAGCTCTTTTTCCGAAACTTCAGAAATACCGGTTTTATTTGAAAATCTAAACCGGTTACTATTAATCCATGAGGACAGGGCATAAATCCCTTCAATTTTAAATGAACTATTTGCAAGCTCATTAATAAGTTTGGGACCTTCGGCAATAAACTGTCTATGGCTCTTTCGAAACTTGCTTATTGTCAGCGATTTAATAAATTGTATCTGGCTTTTTGAAATCATACACCAAAATGGATTGATACAAAATTAGTGATATAATCAAAACAAATCTAATATTATAATTGAATATACCCACACTTGAATCCAAACCCGCATTTACACTCATTTAGTGGTTTTTAACCATTTTTATTTCTAGTGGTATTCTGCTATGGTCTGTCCCATACAAACAGATAATATTGCTTTATAAAATTGCTTTATGATGAATAAAATACGCTTTGTTAAGGATATTAGAATCGTGAAAGAAGATGCTGAGCCCGACTTAATGGCAATCAGGGCAAAGGGAGTGGCCGAATTAAAAAAACTAATAGCACCAGTTTTGGTTCCCAGAGAGTACAAGGATATTCCGGAGGATGGTATTTATGAACTTGATTTTGTATTGGGTGATACTGGAGAAGACTATACCAACGTTGAACTGGAAGTTGATGTGGTATTCAGGGTTAAGGCGATGCCTGATTGGGTAAAAGGGGTGAAAATAAATGCATCGGAAAATTCTGATATTGAATTGATCTAGACTTTTATTTAGTTTGAATTGAGGAAATTAATTGTTTTAAATCGACATACATAGATGTATAACATTTGACTTGATATGTTAATATTATGTATCTTAGGAAATTTAATACCGAAATCAAATTATTGTTTAACTAAAATTTAAAGTCATGTCAAACTTAATTCAAGCTTATGATTGTTCACCAGATGGATTGGTAGAATTATACCTTTTCTGGGAACCCAATGGACCAGTTGATGTAGCCATTTACATTCATGATATTCCGCCCAGGAGAAGGGCAAATTTTATTGATTTAGAGATTAATCCTCCCACAGCAATTCCGGATAATGCAGATTACAGATACAAATTTGAAGTGGCTCCAGGGATGATTAACTTCGTCCATACTGAATATTTTCAATATTCCTTGCCAGCGGTTCCACAAGATGTAATGGTAGATTTTGCCCGACACCCAACAAGCACAGTTTCAAGAGCCAATGCAGAAGCATTATAACCGTAATATAAATTAATTGAATTATTCAATTAGAAAAATTAATCATTCAATCATAAAAAAATAAAGTCATGCCAAAAAAAGATAAAGACAGTAATTTCATCATTATAGGTGATGTAAAATTGAAAGTTCTACATGAAAAGAAATTAGACAGAACAACCTTATTTCTATATATAAAGTTACCAAAAGGATTTGATGTTGTGTTGAAGGATGTATTAACAACTCCAGATAATAAATCAATGGTAAAGGATGCTAACAGGGAAACTAGAAGGAGATATCAGGAACTCCGTAAAAAGATTCGTGAAGGTACTGCTTCAGATGAAGAAAAGAAGGAATTCGAAAAAATTGAAGACCAATCAAATATAAATTGAAGAAAGAAAGAATATCATACAGTTTTTGATTTTTGTATCATTAAAAGCGATGATTCAGAACTTACTAAATTTTCTCCTTATCAGCTACCTGGAGCTGATCACCACGTAGATGTAAAT
>DAOVYU010000155.1 GCA_030635465.1 Bacteroidales bacterium
CAGCAGCAATCTACTATAAAAAAGTCGGAGATTATTGAGAGCATCAATGGTAAAGACTATTACCTCCATTTTGTAAAACAAGGTGAAACATTATTTGAAATAGCAAAAGCTTATGGAATTACTGTAGATAATTTGTTTAAAGTAAATCCTGCATCAAGAGGAGGAATTAAACCGGGGCAAATTTTAAAAATCCCGTTGATAGCCCAAACAGTCGCTAATCAAAAATTAAAGAGATCCGAAGAAGATTACTTCGTACACATTGTTGCACCTAAGGAGACATTTTATGGTATTTCTAAAAAATACAGTGTAACAATTGATGACATTAAGAAACTTAATCCGGAAACAGGGGATAATCTGCAAGATGGTCAAGCATTAAAAATCCCGGCTATTAAATCAAATAATACTTATGCATCTGATCAGAAGGTTGATTATTCATCACACCTGGTATCACAAGGAGAAACACTGTATGGTATTGCACGGAATTATAATGTAACCATTGGTGAAATTAAAAATGCAAACCCAGGATTATCTGATAAACTCACTATTGGCGAATCAATAAATATTCCTGTTCAAGTTGATTCTAATCCTGAAATTTCTGAACCTGCCAAAGATCGATTTATAAAATACCAGATTGAACCCAATGAAACGATTTATGTGATTGCTAAAAAGCATGCAGTTTCAATTGATTCTATCTCTTTTTATAATTCTGGATTAACAGAGACATTTAAACCAGGCCAGATCATCCGGATACCTCAAAACAATTCTACGATCAGTTATATTCTCCATACAAGTGAGAAAAAAGACAAATTGCAAAATATTGCAGCTTTGTATCAGGTAAACTACTATGACCTTTTACTGCTTAACCCTGGTGTTCATAAAAAAGTCAATAAAGGACAACGGATTAAGATTCCTGTTGAAATACAGGTTAATGATAAAGATATTACTGGTGAGAATCTTGATCTATTTTCAGGACAAAATACCCCATGTATTAATATTGAGGAAAACATGGAGCGAATGTATAATGTAGCCTTGATGCTTCCATTATACCTTGAAGAAGTTGATAGCCTTGAAAATAAAAAAGAACAGGATATTTCAGATTTAAAAAAGATTATTTCATTCCGGTTTATGAAGTTTTATGAAGGATTCCTTATGGCTGTTGATTCTATGAATGATGCCGGTATGAAATTAAACTTGTTTGTTTATGATGTCGATAATACAGAAGAAAAAATCGATAAGGTATTACATGCTTCAGAATTGAGCAGGATGGATCTCATCATTGGCCCTTTGTTTAATGAGGCATTTAAAAAGCTGGCAAATTTTGCAAAGATTTATGAGATTAATATAGTAAATCCATTGTCAGTACGTGAAGAAGTGATTTATGATAATCCTTATGTACTTAAGATAAAACCATCTCCAGCTTCTCAAATTGATAAATTAAATTTATTTATTCTTAATCATTTCCCCGAGAGCAATGTGGTGATTGCCCGACATAATAAATATAAATACCAGGCAGATGTATCTTTTATCAGAAATTATCTGAACAGCAACAGAAATCCCAATGTATATATGCATAACCAGCATATAATTGATGTGATCAAATCACAGGATTATTTGGATCAAATACTAACCGAGAATATGCTGTTTGATATCGAGGTTCTTAAAGACAGGCCAGATGATAGTACCCTTATTGCAAATACAGTAAAAGAGGTATTATATGTAAATGATAGTACAGTTGGATTATCAATGAACCTGTCTCTCTTACGTCCGAATGTGGTTATCGCTTTTAGCGAAGAAAAGGTTTTTTCACAGGATATTGTTTCCCAGTTAAATAAGAAACAATTGGAATATGATATTACGCTTTTTGGATTACCTGAATGGAATAAGTTTACCGACCTTGAAACCAGTAATTTATTGAATCTAAGGTTGCATTGTTTTAGTTCAGCAATTGTTAATTATGATAATGAAAAAACCAAAGAATGGATATTGAATTACAGGAATAAATATAATGCAGAACCTACAGTTGAAAATTATGCCTTTGATGGCTTTGATATTGGATGGTATTTTTTAAACGCGCTTTATTTATACGGGAATGAATTTTCAGAGTGTATTGATGACTTTGACATCCAGTTGATCCAATCGAAATACAAGTTTGAACAATTAAATAATAATGGGTACCAGAATACATATTGGGATATTGGAAAGTTTGTTGATTATAAGTTTATCAAAGTACAGGAGTAATAAATGGTCCTCTTATTAATAATTTAAAGATTTAATATATCTTTGACAAAATTCTTTGAAATATATGCTTAGCAGAAGGCAATTGAGAATTAAAGCTTTACAGGCATTGTATGCATTCATACAATCGGTAAACGACCAGCTTGAACAGGGTGAAAAGGAGATGCTTAAAAGCCTTGATAAGTTATATGAGATTTACATATATCAGTTATCTTTCCTCATCGAAATCGTTGATTTTTCAAAAAAAAGAATGGAAGGCAATAAACAAAAGTTTTTCCCTTCCGAAGATGATCTGAACCCCAATACACGCTTTATTGACAACCAATTATACGATCAGCTGGCAAATAATAAGGATTTGCTTAAACACATTGACAAGTATAAAATTAATTGGGTTGATGAGGAGGAGATGATTCGGAAATTGATGGTCCAAATAAGGGAAAGCAAAGATTATATTGATTATCTATCCAAGTCACAAAGTTCATATAATGATGATAAAGATGCTTTTATAAAGATCATTAAAAAACAATTATCCCGTTCTGAAAGTTTGCAATATTATTACGAGGAAAAAAGTATTTATTGGTATGATGATTTTCATACTGCAAATTTGTTGGCCATAAAAACAATAAAAGGGTATGATTCCTCCTGGGGTGAAAACCATAAGCTACCACTTATATTTGGAAAAGAAATTGATGGAAGTAAAAATGAGGACAAAGAATTTGTTCTAAACCTTTTCCGTAAAACAATGCTTAAGAGTGATGAGTATGAAGATTTGATTGATAAAAAGGTAAAAAACTGGGAAATGGACCGGATTGCTGTAATGGATGTCCTGATTATTAAAATGGCCCTTGTCGAATTACTTGAGTTTCCCTCCATTCCTATTAAAGTTACATTGAATGAATATATAGAATTGGATAAATTATATAGTAATCCCAAAAGCAAAGTATTTGTATTGGTTGTCTTGGATAAACTCATTTGCGATTTAAAAGACCAAAAGAAGATTAAAAAAACAGGAAGAGGATTACTTGAGAGTTAATCGTGAAAATAATTTATAAATAGAGATTGTATTTTTACTTTTCATTTGCGATTTTTGCAAGCAATAACTAATAAAAAAGTTAAGAACAATGAACCACTATAATATTACGAACAGAATAATAAATATTTGTTTGATTGTATTGTTAGCATTTGTGACTATCAATTGTAATAATTCGAAGAAAGAACCCTCAAATAAAAAACAAGCCACTGAACAAAAGGCTAAAACAGTCCGTGAAGAACCTAAACTTGTTTATGATGATCGTGGTAATATCATTGAACGACATTCGAAGTCGTACAGTAAAAGAGATGAAAGTGTAAAATCAATTGAAAGTTATTACTATGTATATGATGAACAAAATAATGTGATTGATGAAACCAAAGAATCATATACTCCTGACAAACAACTTAAATATAAGAATGTTAACATATATACCTATGATGACAAAAATCAAAAAATTGAGCAGCACTTTTATTCATACGACTCAAAGGATAGTCTTCAAAGGGATACCAAAACAACAATGGAATACAATGATTTGGGGTATTCTGTGAAAGAGCAAACCTATTTTGAGGATGGATCGATTAAAGGGATAATCATTCGTGATCCAGATGAGAAAGGTGCCTTACGTTCAGAAGAATACATTCACTATAATCCCGATGGTACTAAAAAAGATCATAAAAAGTATTATTATACAGAATACGGTCTTGGGAAAACAGAAGACCTTATGAAGAAAAAATAAGCAGTATTTAATAATGACATAGAAAAATATTCTACAATCTATTTGTCTAATATCTTTGGTCTAAATATTAACTCCTAATATCTAATATCAAGTATTGATGTACCAACCCAAATCCATATATACAAAAGTAGCTCTGGAGTCCATACTTAATTTACTAAAAAAAGAAACTACTGAAATACCAGAAGACAATTTACCTGAAGAACTTAGTAAAAAACGCTGTGGCTGTTTTGTTTCCTTACATAAAACTGATGGATCTTTAAGAGGTTGTATAGGGACTATTGAGCCCGTTGAAGAAAATATATACCACGAAATTAACCGTAATGCAGTAGCTGCAGCTATTAGGGATTCCAGGTTTAGTCCGCTGACAATGGATGAAATGGATGATGTGGAAATATCTGTAGATGTATTAACTGTTCCGGAAGAAATCTTTGATTTGGATGATCTTGATCCGTATATATATGGAGTTATTGTTACAAATGGAGCATACAAAAGAGCAGTACTATTACCTTCTATACCAGGTATAGATACCATCGAACAGCAATTAGATATTGTAAAACGTAAAGCTGGCCTGGAAAAGGTTAAAAACAAAGACTTGAAATTTTTTCGTTTTACTTCCAACAGGTACCATTAATTTCCATAATATACAAATAACCCAATTTCGATCTGGTAATAACCTATCTTTGCAAAGAATATAATTTTAAAAAACAAAATAATCATGGCAGAACAAGAACTTAACCCCAGACGCTTTATTCCAATTTTCGCAATTATTGTAATTATTATTGTCGCTCTAATATCGTGGAGCAGTGTCACGATAACCGTC
>DAOVYU010000262.1 GCA_030635465.1 Bacteroidales bacterium
AAATCCAGTTGAGTCAAAAGAGTATACATGAGTAAGGGTAGTTTGCCGGGTTTTTCATTTTTTCATTCAATTCCTTTCAAAAATACAAAAAAATTGTTAGAGATAAGTTAATGCCAAAGACATCTTTCTCAGGAGTACTTTTGACCTCAGGGAGAACCAGGAATCGAAAGATAAGTTTAATAGCAATAGGAATCATTTGTCTTAATGACCTTAATGTGTGCCATTTGATATCAGGTGGCTTTAGATTTGCAAAATATTAACTTTAATCAAGTTTCCATTCCAAAATACCTCCTGAGAAATTTTCTTGTAGTTTTATTTCTAATTTGATAGATTTAGATTTTATACTAGAGATTTCGATGCTTGTAAATTCATCTTTTAAAACCGGATAAGCACCATGTTTTGATATTTCTTTCCATTCCCTGTTTTTAAGATATGTGATTTTCCAGGTTTCAGGAACTCTACAGCCCCCATCTGGACCATCATCGAACCAATATATATGCATATTACTAATTGTTGTTTCTTCTTTAAAATCATATTGTACCCATTCTGTTGTTCCTTTATGATCCCAAAACGTTAACCTAGGTATATCATGATCATTAGAGTTTTTTGGAATGACCTGGTCGTTAACAGCAAGAATTTGATCGTGAATATAAGATGCAGATACTTTACTTTCAGAAGCAATTGTTGGTGGTGGAATTGGGTTAGCTGCCGATTTTTCATAAGGGAGCCAAACTATCATTTCGCCATTTCCTCTATGAGCCCATGCATAATATGGAATAGCAATAAAGTCTTGTTCCTTTTCTATAGTAGAATTATCTGATTTATCGATGGATAAGGATTTTGATATTCCTTTTACAATGTTAAGACCGTTAATCAGGTCTTGTTTATATTCATAAGTAAAATCAGCATTTTTATCTAATAACAGATTTCTCACTTTTCCTCCATTATCCACCCATTCTGCACAATATACAATAGGACCTCTTTCAATGGACAATTTACCAATATCTTCAGCAACTTTGTTGTTTGCAATAACTTTTCGCACAGGCATAGGGAATTCAATAGTGATAAAATCCCCTTTCTTCCATTGCCTGTTTATTTTAGCATATCCATTGCTGATGGTAAATTTTGTTTCTTCGTTATTGATCTTAATTACAGGCTTCTGGTCCGATTCAGTCATATAACGATATAAATCAGATGGTACAGGTTTGTTTTGAACCCATCCCGGAATTCGTAATGACACAGTAAATTTTGAATGGGCTTCAGGTTCAATCTTGATTTTTACATTTCCATCCCAGGGATAATTTGTGTTTTGCGATACAATTACTTCCCCGAAATCCATAATTATATTTGCTTCATTCCCAATATAAAGGTTTATGAATAAATCATCTTTAGTGTGTGCATATACATACCCGGGTAATGATGGTAAAAAACGAACCACATTTGTCGGGCAGCACGAACAGTTAAACCATAGTTTCCTTTCGTGACTACCATCAGACTCAAGTGGGTTTGGGTAGAAAAACTTATTTCCATGAATTGAAATTCCTGACAGGAAACCGTTATAAAGGGTACGTTCTAAAACATCAATATACTTTGCATCACCGTTTAATAAAAACATTCTTTGATTCCACAGCATATTGGCAATAGCTGCACAGGTTTCGTTATAGGCACTCAGGTTTGGCAGATCATAATTTTCGCCAAATGCCTCACCTGCATGTTGGGAGCCAATTCCTCCCGTGATGTACATTTTTTTGATACCACATTATGCCATAATTCATCAACCGCCTTATTGTAATTTTTGTCGTTTGTAAGAGCGGCAATATCTGTCATTCCTGAATACATATATGCGGCCCTTACAGCATGTCCTGCAGCTTCTGATTGTTCAATTACCGGTTTGTGATCCTGGGTATATACTTTGTTATTTCCGTTTTCACCATAAACGTATAATTTATGGCCATCGGCATTTCCTCTTTGATCTAAGAAATATTTAGCAAGGTTTAAATATTTTTCATCAGCCGTAACCCTGTACAGTTTTACTAAGCCAATTTCTATTTCCTGATGTCCAGGAACTCCGTGTAACTGGTCTTTGCCCGGACCAAAAATTTCATCAACCAAATTTGCACTTTTAATTGCTACTTCTAATAAAGATTTTTTACCGGTTGCCTGATAAAATGCAACGGCAGCTTCGTACATATGCCCTATATTATACAGTTCGTGACTGTCTTTTAATTGCGACCATCTTGTTTCTCCTGTATAAGATGGTAAGCTGTCAGGATTTATGGTTCTGCAGGTATATAAATAACCGTCATCTTCTTGTGCTGCTGCAATTTTTGCAATTAAATCATCTAAATAGTCTTCTAATTCCTGATCAGGATAGATATTCAAGGAGTATGATGCTCCTTCAATTACCTTAAAAACATCTGAATCGTTATATCTGATCCCAATAAAAGAACCTTCCTTTAAGCCTCCTGCAATTGCAAAATTGTCAATTCTGTGAGTCTCTTCACATTTTGTAAAATCATATGAAATAGAAACATTTCTGTTTGTATCTAATCGCGGAAGCCAGAAATTGTCTGTAAATTTCACATTTGTAAAGGCTACCGGATTTACAGGATAATCTTTCATGTTGTTCTTTTTGTTTGAACATGATCCCATGAAAAATAGTACGATTAATAATACAGGTAATTTATTCATATCTTTAGAGTTACAGATAATTTTCTAATTAGAATTAGCAGGTATCTTCCTGGAAACCTGCGTAAGAACAATACTTGTCAGAACGAGAAAAATACCTATTACTCCCAGCAAATTTATTGTCTCATTTAATACCAACCAACCCAAAAATACTGCAAAAACGGGAGATATAAATACTGAAAACGAAGTTACAAATGCCGTTGCGTTTTTTGCAAGCCAATAATATACAGTAAATCCTAATGCCGTACCCAAAACTGCCAGATAAATTGTGCTGATCCATAATTTTGGCGTAAATATATTTTCCGGAGGTTCTTCAAATATGTATGACAGTAAAATAAAGGCAATTGCAGTAATTCCAATATGTGTCATTACTTCTGGCACCGGGTCGAATTTATGTTTTTGTTTTGACAATATAACAAGACCCATTGCTGCACTTGCGGCTGCCAACAATAAAGCAATCATGCCTTTAGGGCCTTGAATCTCGTCCCAGGTAATTTGACTTTTATATAGAATATACAATCCAGATAATCCAACAATAAGTCCTAAAATCTTTTTAAGTCCTGCTTTTTCTGTTTTTGAAATAAAATGGGCAAAAATCACAACAAATAATGATTGAGATGAAAACAACACAGCCGATAAGCCCGATGAAATATATTGTTCACCCCAGTAAACCAAAGCATAAGGTATGATAAACATTAACAGGGCAATAAAAGTTGAATTTCCCCAATATTTTAAACTTCCAGGAAATTTATAACCTTTGATTTTTTGCCAAACAAATAGAATAATAAATGTTAAAATAAATCGTAAACCGGCAGAGAAAAAGGGTGGGGCATCATCAAGTCCGAATTTAATAGCTAACCATGTTGATCCCCAAATAATTCCAAGCATTAACACTCCCAGATATATTTTGTATTTTTGAAATTGCTTTTGCATTAATTTGAATTATTACAAATTGGTACCTAAAGTCCAGAGTGCCTCACCTGCCCGAATGATTTATTCAGGCTTGGATGTTTAATATATTAGCTTTTCCAACAATTAAATAAAACTTATCTGTATTATACCTC
>DAOVYU010000009.1 GCA_030635465.1 Bacteroidales bacterium
AGTTTCGAGGATCAAACAGAAACGGGGTTTCAACCGAAAATGCATTACCTGATAAATTGCCCGTAAACGGGCCTGATCTGTTATGGAAAAAAGAAATTGGTTCAGGGTTTTCAGAAATCACCATTGCACAAGACATAATCTACACCATGTATAGCGAACAAACAGATAGTACCTCTGGTTTGGAATATATTGCTGCTTTTGATGCTAAAACAGGAAATGCCATTTGGCAAACAAAAGTTGATTCTATGTTTTTTGATACTTTTGGTAATGGACCAAGATCTACTCCGGCAATAGGTGCAGACAACATATATAGTTTTAGCAGCTATGGAAAACTTACTGCTAATTCAAAAAAAGACGGGAAAACTGTATGGCAGGTAGATTTCATGTCAGAATTCGGAAGTATACTACCGCAATGGGCATTTTCATCATCGCCAGTGTTGGTTGACAATACTGTGATAATTGAAGTTGGAGGAACCGATTCAAGAGCATTTATTGGTTTTGACAAAAACAGTGGCAAAATACTTTGGACAAAAGGAAGCGGAATTGCATCGTATAGTTCGCCGGTTGTTGCTGAGATTGATGGGACAACAAATATTATTTTTGCAAACCAAACAACATTATTTTCTTTTAATTCCAATGGAGATACGCTCTGGACTTATAATATGACAATGAATGGCCCGATGGCCATGCCTGTGGTTTTTGATGGGAATAAAATTTTTATTTCAACTGTTCGAAGCGCAGGTTTTAGTATTGTAGAAGTAACAAACAACACTGTAAAAGAGATACTGCATGCAGGTTCCATGAAAAATGATTTCAGCTCGTCTTTATATTACAATGCTTGTATTTATGGCTTTAATGTAGCTGCATTACAATGTATTTCAGCCGAGACCGGTGAAAAGAAGTGGACAAAGCGAGGATTTGGTAAAGGCAGCTTAATTCTGGTTGGTGACAAATTACTTGTACTTTCTGATAAAGGGAAGCTTATCCAGGTAAAAGCTACACCTGAAGCATACACAGAACAGGGAAGCTTTCAGGCTCTTGATGGGAAATCGTGGACAGCTCCTTCCTTCACTAATGGAAAACTCTATGTAAGAAATCTCACTGAAATGGCTTGTTACAACTATAAGTAGAATCGTAAATGATTAAAAACTAATATTATGAAACTAAGAATAAATCAACTTGTTAGCTTGATCGTTTTTCTGGGCTTTCCATCCATAGTCTTTTCACAAAATGTAGACGAGATAATTGCAAAACACATTTCTGCTCATGGTAGCACTGAAAAATGGAATAAGGTAGAAGCATTGAAAATTACAGGACAATTTACTGCCTTTAGTTTAGAAAAAGATTATACATGCTATAAAACAAAATCAGGATTTTATTTCGGCGATTTTTATTTAGGGGAGGAAAGAGTTATTGAATCTTTTAACGGAGAAACAGGCTGGACGATCGACCCATGGCAGGAGATGGATTATGCCAGAAACCTGAACTCGGGTGAGGTAAATGTGTTTTTACAAAAAGCTGAGTTTTTTACTCCGTTTTTTAATTATAAAGAAAAAGGGCATACAGTAGAATACACAGGTATTGATACTATTGATGGTATTGAAGTTTTTGTTCTTAAACTTACAAGAACGAATGATAAAACAGAAATCTGGTTTTTAAACACGAAAACTTATCTTGAATATATCTGTAAATCAGATTGGGTGGATTTTGCCAGGACGCTTCCATCAGAAACGTTTTTTGATGATTTCAGAACAGTAGATGGCCTTGTAATTCCTTTCTATATTGAACGCACTTTCTGGCAGCGCAGCAGAATCTTACAAATTGAAAACGTTGAAATAAACCCTGAAATAGATGAAAACATGTTTGTAATGCCAAGAAGAAAAGAAATAGAAAAACTTATGTTTCTGCAGGGAGAATGGGATGTAAAAGTGCAAGTATGGACTCGTAGAGGAACCTGGTACGACCTTGGAAAAACAACTTCTAGCTTCCAATTTACCTCCACAAACATGTTGCAGGAAAACATTAGTTATGACAGGATTTTTCATATTTCTAAAACAGTAAACTATACCTATAACGAATCAAGCGAGAATTACAGAATTTCAGTATTCAATGATTTGTCTTCATCTTTTAATGTATATGAAGGTGAATTTAACGACACTGCTTTTGTTTTTGATGATACAAAAATTATTTTTGGTGATACCATCAAAGAAGGTAATGAGCATATTCAATATTCCATCAACAAAATTGGAAAAGATAGCTTAATTATTGAAAGAAAAAGCTCAATGGATAAAGGAGAAACCTGGAATCCAAAAGATAAGTTTACGTATACCAGAAGAGAAGAATAATACCAATTTGATGTGCAAGAAAGAGCGAAGCGAGTTTGTTGTGCTCCTGAATACTTGGGATTATAAACAATCGGTTAGAGGTTTTCAAGCGTTGTCAAAGAAATCAATACAATTCTCCAGACAGTCATATCCATATTCGATTTACGTGCATAAAAAAACCCCGGAATAAATTCCGGGGTCTATATTTAAGATAATTTAAATCTTATTCAACCAATGATTTGAAGTTAGCTTCATCAAAATACTTGACAAATTCCCTGTCTGTTCTTGCCATTTCTTTCAATTTATTTCCACATTTTTCAATACCTTTTCCAAGGTTCTCATAAACCATGTCAGCATTATTTGTTCTTGCACCATATACAGCTAACATATAATATGTTTTACCGCTTTCGGGTGCACATTTAAAGTTTTTCAATGCACCATCCATGTTATCAGCTAACAATTGAGCCAATGCAAGATTATGATCACAATCAATACCTTTAAAATAATTTAATGCTTTGGTATATTCACCTTTTTGAATGGCAATCACACCTAAGTTGTAATTTTCATTTTCACCATACGACATAGCTTTCATGAAATGTTGTTCTGCTACTTCATAATCTCCATTATGACAAGCTAACACACCCAGGTTATTTTCTACTTTACCATTTTTGGAAGCTGTTTTTTCAGCCTGACCAAGGTAATTGGCAGCATCATCATATTTCTTTAAAGCAATTGATTCAACTGCAGCATTGTTATATGCTTTCCAATCAGCTTCAGGATTATTGAATGCAGCTTTGTAAATATTCAACCTGGCTTCATGATCCTCGGTTAAAGTAGCGGCATGCAATATTTCTTTATAATTTAAAGAATCAGGACTTGAAGTTGCAAGTTTAGCAATTTCTTCATCTGTACGCTTTGGTTCAAAACAATTAACTGTTACATCAGCTCTCCTAAGTGGTGGAAGAATATCATCTTCAATTTCTTTATAGATAACAGTCATATTCCTAATCTCCTCTTCTCTCATGGTAACATCAGATTGAGAGTTAATCACATTCAGAATCATGCTTTTATCTGATAAATCTGAATTTTTAACAGCCATCATAAATCCGTCCCAATCTTCACCATTACCTTTTGTGTTATATTTAATTTCCTGTTCTATTTCTGAAACATCAACACCCATTTCCTTTGCGCGCATTTTATTCATTTTAGCCATGTGTTTTGCCATGTACTTCTGAATAGTTTCTGATCTTTCGTTTGCAAGATTATCATTGAAATCAATTTCACCTTCTGGTGATGCCCAACCATCAACACTTACATCCTGAACTTCCCAACCTTTCATCATGAAATCATGCAGATTCTCCATTTCAGCTTTGGCTTCATCTGTTTTGTTCAATGCTAAATTTGTATTTAGGTTTGATTTATTCACCTGGAAATAAAGGGTTGCATTTTCAGAAATAATGGTTACCTTTTCGTATCCTGAAGGAGCAGAAATTACTTTTTCACTGTGAACTACATTCTGATAAGTTGTGATAACACCATCTGCCAGTTTCACATCATTCACCTCAGTTACTTTACTACCCTTAGTAATAGTAGCATTTACTTTAAGTTCTGAAGCACGCATGTCATCTTCATAATCAAATGATTCGTTATAGGTAAAACTACCACCTGTTTTTGAATTGATAACAGTTCCTTCACCTTCTGTTTTTTCACCTCTTAAAACAAATTTCTTTAATTCTTTGGTTTTTCCATCATATTCCAATACTGGTGTAAATTCTACAACAGCTTTTTTGTGAAATGATTTTTCAGGGATAGTTCCTGTAACTGTAAAATCAACAGTTCCGCCTTTTGCTTCAAGTACTTCTGGGTTTATCTGATACATATCAGGAAGTTTAGTAGTTACACAACTACTGATCAGTAGGATAGCTGATACTAATGTTAAAATATTAATTCCTCTAGTCATTTTTTTCATGATATTCTTATAATTTGGTTGATACATGATTTAAAGGTGCAAAGATAGGTAATATAGCAAATTACCAAACTTTTCTGTTAAAAACTTTTTAATATTTTTGAAAACTGTTGGTTATAAGCGATTCATATACAAATTATGGAGCTTTTCTACCGGAATTTTCCAGTCTTCTTTTAGTCCTCACAAAATGCATCTTAAATCTTAGCTTACATACCATCAATTTGAAAGTAATATCGATTAAGATTGTCAATTTAGAAATTAATTAAATTTTCATCTCATTTTTTCTCTATAATTAGTAGATTTACCACCAAATATTAAAACAATTTGGTATATGAATAAATTAGTCCTGGTTCTTGTCACCATTCTTTTTAACACTTTATTGATTGCAAATCCACAAATAAAAGAACTGATCAATAAGTCAGGAGATGCCACTGCTTATCCCGGCAAATCTGAGTTGATACTCTTTGATAGTACAAACGTTTCGGTTAATGAAAGTGGATTAAGTTATGTTAACATCCACAAACTCACAAAGATATTAACCGTTGAAGGAGCAAAAAAGAATACTGTTATCATTTTTGGATACGACCCGCTATCAGCCTATGTAGATATCAAAAATGTAAAGATTTATCGTAAATCAGGTGATATCACTGAACTGGATATGGGTACAGTGATGGATTATCCTGCACCAGCACGTGCAATATATTGGGGTGCCCGCGAAAAAATGATTGAAATTGGTAAACTAGAACCCGGTGATGCCATTGAGGTTTTTATGTTCCGAAAAGGTTTTACTTATGCACTTTTACAAGAAGAACCGGAAGATGAAAAATATATTCCACCTATGCGCGGACATTATTATGATATTGTTGAATTTTGGAGTACAAATCCAGTGATTGAAAAAGTATACCAGCTTACGCTTCCAAAAGACAAAACACTGCAATATGAATTCTATAATGGAGAAGTACGATCATCTGTCAAACCTGATGGCAATAATATGATCTATACATTTTCAAAAGCTAACTATTCGCAACCTAAAAGAGAACCTAGAATGGTTGCCAGTTCAGATGAATTTCCAAAATTGTTGTTATCTACCAGTCCTGACTGGTATGCTAAATCAGTATGGTTTTATGGTGTGAATGAAGATTTTGGAAGTTTTGAATCAACCCCAGCAATAGATGCTAAAGTTACAGAAATACTGGACGGTGCAGAAAGTGAAATGGACTCCATTTCAAGGTTAACCCACTGGGTAGCAGACAATGTTAGGTATTCTGGAATATCAATGGGATGTGGAGAAGGGTTTACATTGCATAAAGGCGAAATGACTTTTTCTGATCGTTGCGGTGTATGTAAAGACAAAGCCGGGATGTTAATTACCATGCTCAGGGCTGCTGGTTTTGAATCGTATGCCGCTATGACAATGGCTGGTTCCCGTATTGATTATATCCCTGCTGATCAGTTTAACCATAGTATTACGGTTGTAAAACTGGCTGATAGTTCATACAAAATTCTGGATCCAACCTGGGTTCCGTTTGTACGGGAATTATGGTCGAGTCTCGAACAACAACAAAACTACCTGATGGGTGTTCCTGAAGGTGCTGACCTGATGATCACACCCGTCTCAGATCCCAAAAATCATTACTTTAAAATTAAAGGTACTTCAGAAATCAAGGCTGATGGGACCTTGGTAGGTGAATTTTCAATTGATGCGGAAGGACAATCTGATGCTGCCATCCGTCGAATGTTTACCAGTAATTATATCAGTAATTGGAACAGGGCATTGGAAAATGAATTATTAAGTGTTCATCCAAGAGCAGAAATTACCGAAAAAGAATACAGTGGACCATACAGTTATATGGCTGAACCATTACACATTGAGATTAAATACACCATTCCTGATTATGCCATTGTAACCGAAAATGAAATCATATTTACACCACTGGTAGTATCCAATATTTTTAAAAGAGCCATGTCGCATTTATATTTTGGCACAGAACTGAAAGAAAGACAATATCAATTCAGGGACAGGTGTTCTAGATATGTTCAACTTGCCGAAACAGTTAGCTTACCTGACAGTGTTTCTATTACTTATCTGCCGGAGGTAACTATGATGAGTGGAACAGGAGCATCTTTTAAAGGTGGATATGAATTAGCAAACAATACCCTCTCTGTAGGTGCAAATCTTACATTCAAAAAAAGAATTTATGATCCGGAAGATTGGGGATCTTTCCGAGGAGCTGTAGCTTCTCAAAAAAAGCTTGCTGAAGAACCCGTCATACTTAAAATTGAAAAATAAAGAATCATTTTATAAAAAAATATTAATTCAACGATAATGAAAAAAATAATCACTCTCTTTTTCAGTTTCATCTTAAGCTTTTCACTGATAAGTCAGCAACCTGAATCAGATGCAATTTATGAAAAGATCGTTAAAGAATATACCCTGCTTGAAGATGGCAGTATGGATTACCATTATTATAAAAAGTTGAAGTTAAATACCCATTTCTCTTTTAACAGGCTTTATGGGGAAACTTTTATTGTATACGATCCTAACCAGCAGGATTTAAAGATTAAAAAAGCGATTGTCACACAAAAAGATGGTACTGTTGTTCCTTCTCCTGAAAATGCATTCAATGAAGTATTACCACGTTTTGCTGCTCATGCACCATATTTTAACAATTTGCGGGAAATGGTAGTTACCCATGCCGGACTTGAGTTGGATGCAATTATAGAGCTGGATTATACAATCCATACAAAACCAGGATACTTTCCGGCATTAATGGCTGATGAATTACTTACAGAATCTTCCCCCATAACTGAAGAAGTTATAAAAGTAAGGATACCTGCTTCAAAGGTTTTAAACTATAAGGTTTTTCAATCGAGGACAGAACCCGAAATTATAGAATCGGAAGTTTATAAAGAGTATATATTTACTTTTAATGCAATTGCAGAAAACACACATGAAAATTATCAGCCCAGTAAAAACATACATTTACCAAGGTTGATATTTAGCTCCAGTAATCTTGCAGAAGCACAGCAATTTTTATCCAACCAGGAGGCTTTGAATTATAAAACTGATAAACTTTTACAAGCAGTTGTTTCCAACCTACAAAAAGATTCAACTGATTTAATGAATATCATTTTGAAATTACAACATATTGTGACAAATGATATGAATACCTATCATGTTCCACCAAAGTATTCAGGATATGAAGCCAGATCTCCGATTGAGGTTTGGCAAAGTAATGGAGGAACTCAATTTGAAAAAAGCATCCTGCTGGTAACTTTACTCAGAGAAGCTGGAATTCATGCTGAACCACTTGCCTTATTACCCACCAAATTATATGATGAACGGATTGGATGTTTACCACAGATAACAGAATACCTGGTTCAGGTAAATCCTTTAGACCGGGAACAAATGATCCTCTCTCCTACTAAAACAACAGATCAAAACATGATCTACTCTCTGAATGAATGTACGATGCTTGAGCTCAATCCTTCCAAACTGAACATTTATAGCATCCAGGAAAATTTTGGAAATAAAGTGATAATGAATGGTAATATATATGTCGATGATTCCTTACAAATTACCGGAAATGCCGACTTAATTTTATTTGAAAAAACCAATCCTTATTACCAATTATTTCAAGATAGCAGTTATTCCAAAAAATTAATTGGTGGTGGAGTTTCCAGTAAAGATATTACAGCATATGATATTATTAATACTGCACAAGCCAGATCAAACGTAAGTTTTGAATTCAAAAATAAAGATACCCTGAAGCATCAGGGGAATTATTACTTTTTTGAACTGCCAATGTGTAAAAGTGGTGTTGAGAGCTGGCATATTAATTTTCTAAATTCAGATCGGAAAACTGATTTTGAAATCCCATTTCCATTAAATGAACAATACAGTTTTTCTATTGCATTGCCAGAAAATATGGAATTGATCAATCCTGTTGAAATTATTGAGCGTACCAGCGATTTTGGGGAAGTGATCATATCTAATATCCAGAATGATACAGCCATTACAGTAAAAAGGATGTTCCGGATATCAGAAAATACAATTCCTGTATCATCCTATAGCAAATTTAAAGAGATGCTGGATATCTGGAATGAGAAAAAGTATAGAGAGCTTATTTTGAAGAAGGATTAAATAAGAAAAGTGATAAGGGTTGCCAACCTTTAAAAGGTTAGCAACCCTTATAAAAAGTCGAATATGAAACATGATAGAAGTAAAAACCCATTTAGGAAATCAAGTAAATATATTATTGCGATTTTGATTTCTTTATTTTCATTGACCTTTGCTCAAGCACAACAGAAAACTGAAACGCAATACTTATTGAAAGGTAATGGTTCCATTGAAATAAATGCTTTTGGAGGTCCAACATTAACTTTTTCAACAGCTTATAAAAAGTTTGCATTATTTATTGGAGGAGATGCCGGAATTATAATAAATAGAGTGTTATTAATTGGAGGATATGGAGAATGGTATTTGTCTGAATATGAACAAACCATTAGAGAGATGGTTGATGATAATAACGAATTTGTTGGAGACCTTGAGGTACAACTTAAATTTAATCATGCAGGATTTATATTTGGGTATTTATATAAAAGTGAGAAACCCATTCATTTTGGAATAACTTCAAGATTCGGCTGGGGTCTTTTAAAATGGGAACCAGTTGGCACGAACAATCCACCTAATGATTTACAGGATAATGTGTTTGTGATAACTCCCAAATTTGACATAGGACTTAATTTAACACCCTGGGCAAAAATGGTTGTTGGAGGCGGATACCGTTTTGTTACCGGTATCAATGAAAGCTACCCATCAAGAAGACCTTCTTCAAGCTACATTAGCGATAAAGGATTGTTTGATAGTACTGCCTTAGATAGTTTTGTAGTGGATATTGGCTTCTATTTTGGTGATTTTAAATAATATACGAGTTGCCAACTTTTGCAAGATTGGCAACCCTTATTAAAATGTTAGCACCTTATTGCACTCAAAAGTCCACTGAGCAAACACCTTCATATTACTAAGCTGTATACCTTTAATAAATTCCAGGGAGTCAATTCCGCGTGCCTGTGAGCATCCTCCACAGGATTTTACTTCGCCACCTTTGTTTATAACTGACTTTAACATTCGCTCGATATTATAAAACCCGTCAGGTGTTTTTTGATTGGGAAGACCACAGAATACGGCATCAGCTAACAGGAAAATTTTCACTTCTGTATCCTTATGCTCTTTCTGGAGAGTCATGGCCATTCTTAATGCACGGTATGCTGTTTCTGTTCCGTATGGCGCATCATTGATGATGATTAATATTTTTTGCATGATTATCTTTTTTTGCATAAGTTGGCAACCTATGTTCTTTAATAATATACTTTTCGTAAATCCACTTCCAAAAGTAACATCTCCTTTTTAAATTCAAACAAATTTAAAATATTCTGAAAATAGAAATCCGATTCATAAAAATATTGTGTTAAGGAAATCTCACCGGCTTCCATTGCCAGTCGAAGTAAGATTTCATTATTTGAAACCACCAACATTTCTTCCATATCTGTTACACGTTCTTTCAGATAATTCCATTGTTCATACAATTGTAACAATTCGTTTTGTTTCAATTGCCAGAAACGATAAGCATCAGACTCGGCATAAGCCAGTTTTGCTTTGGCAGTATTTACAGCTCTTGCATCTCCCCATAAAGGAATCGTAATTCCTGCTTTAATACCACGTAGCTTTGTATCCAGAATACTTTCCGAATAATATCCTGCTTTTAACTTTGGCAGCTTTTGATTAAAAACCACATCTACCTCTTTTGACTTTTTTTCAACTTCAGTCTCATACATTTGATTTATATATCCTTCCCTGTAATCTGATAGCAAAGAATCAAAAGTGATATTTAGAGAAGCAGGAAAAACAGTGTCAGCAAGATGTACACCCTGATCTCCTGTGAGGTTTAGTATTTCTGCAAAATTTTTACTGAATTCACGTTGCAGCAAGTTAATCTCATTCTCCAATGCCATTACTTTCATCTTTGCCTGATTCACCTGCAGCTGATTGGTCTCACCTGTTTCAAGTCTACGTTCAAAGCCTTCAAAAACTTTATTAGCATATGATAATCGTTCAGTTAATAGAGATTCCAAATTATTCATATATACCCGGTTTATCCATACCTGTTTTGCTTTCAGTAGAATTTCCTGACGGGTTGCTTTATATTCCAGTTCGGATTGTTTCTGGTTAATTTTTGATAACTTAGACCTTGTTGTATAAGCAGTTGGGAAATCGAATGACTGGGTTACCTCAAAATCAGTACGAGTACCAAGTTCAATAGGATTTCCCCACATATAACCGAATTCCACTTCAGGATTTGCTGGTGTAATCCCTGTTCTGGCATTTAATTTTCGTGATTCCAACAAATTCTGTGCAGCAATTAAGGTGCTATTTCCATTTTCGACCCGATATAATAAACTATCGAGTGATGGTTGTGCGAACAGACATGAGCCAACCATGAAAATCGCTATAAATGATATAATCTTCATCTGTTTCATAATCTAGCTTTTTTTGTTTGAATGATATAATATACAGCCGGAATGACAAATAAATTCAGCAATGTGGAAGTAAATAAGCCACCCAGGATAACAATGGCCATTGGACTTTGTATTTCGTTACCCGGCTTTCCTCCATTAAGAGCCAAAGGTATCAGTGCCAGTGCAGAAGCAAGAGCAGTCATTAATATCGGATTTAACCGATCTGACGAACCACGAATAATCGTTTCTTGCAAAGAAATCTCTTCATCCCGACTTATATGCTGATACCTGGATACCAGCAATATGCCATTTCTGGTTGCGATACCAAATAAAGTTATGAATCCAATAATGGCCGGAATACTCAGCATATTTGAAGTGAACCAGATTGCTAAAACTCCACCAATAACTGCCAATGGCAGATTGATCAACACCAACCCGGCCAGAGAAGCACTTTTAAATTCCTGGTAGAGAATAACATAAATTATAAGAATTGCTAATAGGGAAGTAAAAAGCAGCATTTGTGAAGCACGTTGGGCACTTTCAAACTGGCCACCATAATGAATAAAATAATTATCCGGAACCACTACTTTATTACTTATTGTTTCCTTTATTTCATCTACTACACTACCCACATCTCTGCCAGCTACATTTGCTGAAACCACAAGTTTACGCTGTACATTTTCACGATTAATTGCATTAG
>DAOVYU010000231.1 GCA_030635465.1 Bacteroidales bacterium
AACGTCATGCTACTTCAAAAATTAAAACAGCCCATGACCTGTTCGCCATTAAAACACTTGGTTTCCGTGGAGAAGCACTGGCATCAATGGCAGCTATTGCTCAAACGGAATTGAAAAGCAAACGGGTTGAAGATGAATTGGGAACACTTATTTTAATTGAAGGATCACAGGTTAAAAGCCAGGAACCATGTGCCAGTCAGGATGGAACTTCCATTACTATAAAAAACCTGTTTTACAATATTCCAGCCCGACGTAAATTTTTAAAATCAAATACAACTGAACTCCGTCATATAATCGAAGAATTCCAACGGGTTGCATTGGTATATCCTGAAATAAAATTTTCATTTTTCAATGAAAATCGTCAGTTATTTATGTTACCAGGATCCAACCTTAAACAACGAATCGTGGCACTTTTTGGAAATGCATATAATAACCGACTGGTTCAGGTTGATCAACAATCAGATGTGGTTACCATCAGTGGTTTTATTGGTAAGCCTGAATTTGCTAGAAAAACCAGGGGTGAACAATACTTTTTTGTCAATGGTCGATTTATCAAACATCCATACTTAAATCATGCTGTTGATGGTGCATTTGTTGAGCTTATTCCAAAAGATGCCTATCCAACATATTTTATTTATTTCTCCATCGATCCCAAAGAAATTGATATCAATATCCACCCTACCAAGACAGAGATCAATTTCCAGAACAACCAGGTAATTTATGCCATGTTGAGTGCAGCCATTAAACAATCGTTGGGTAAATTTAATACCCAATCAATCGATTTTGATGTGGAGCCCAGTTTGGATTTTAACCCCACAAAAGAGGGCCAGGCTGTTCAACAACCAAAAGTAGATATTGACCCTACTTACAATCCTTTTCAGGAGAAAATTACAGTTCCTTCCCATTCAGGATTTAAACCTCCAAGGCAAAATACTGATGGATGGGAGAAGCTATATGATCAAAATACATCTGTCCCGAAACCTGATCAAGTTCCTTCAGATTATATTCAACAAACAAATATAGATAGTGAATCTGAAAATCCATATAAATCTGAACTGGTTTTTCAGCTACACAACAAATATATCATTACCAGTGTTAAATCCGGTTTATTGATCATCGATCAGCAACGTGCTCACGAAAGGATATTATACGAGCGATTTATGCAATCGCTTGATACAGGTAAAGGGCTCTCTCAACAAGAACTATTCCCCACAACAATAGAATTTTCGGCAGGAGATACAGAGATATTAAAAAGCATTCTTACGGACTTAAAAACCTTAGGATTTGATTTGGATGAATTCGGTGAAAATACTTTTATTGTAAATGGCACTCCGGCTGATATGAACAATCACCCGGTTAATGATGTTTTGGAGAATATCATTGAGAATTATAAGAAACAATTGAAGACCTTGAAAATTGATAAAAAGATTAATTTAGCCAGATCATTGGCTGTTAATATGGCAATAGGTGATGAAAAAAGACTGGAACGTGAAGAACTTATTTCTATCATCGACCAGCTTTTTGCATGCAAAGCACCCGAGGTTTCACCTGATGGAAAAGCAATTGTCAGGATATTAACAATAGAAGAATTTAATCAAATGTTTAATTAAGATTTTATATACATGCAACAATTCAGACCAGGAGGATTTAGGATATTACCTCCTGTTGTTAAAAACTTACTGATTATTAATGGCTTATTTTTTTTAGGAACGATTGCCACATCATCAATGTTTAACCTGGATGATTACCTGGGTTTGCATTATCCAGTTTCCGAACTATTTAAACCACATCAGCTGGTAACCTATATGTTTATGCATGGTGGATTTGGGCATATAATATTCAATATGTTTGCATTATGGATGTTTGGTAATGCATTGGAGAATATTTGGGGACCTAAACGTTTTCTGCTTTATTACATGGCAACAGGCATTGGTGCTGGCGTACTGCAATTATTGGTTATGTACATACAAGCATCAAATGTAGAAGCCAAACTGGATCATGAAACCATTGCCATGGTTCGGGAACAGGGATTACAGATAATCAGGCAAGGACAAAATTATAGTGATCCCTTTTTAGGAAAGTTGAATGCCATTTATAATTCGACAACAGTTGGTGCATCTGGGGCAGTATTCGGATTATTACTTGGGTTTGGAATGCTCTTCCCCAACTCCATAATTTATCTTTATTTTGCGATTCCAATTAAGGCAAAATATTTTGTTATTGGGTATGGAGCTCTTGAATTGATGATGGGATTTAGAAATAGCCCCAGTGATAATGTTGCTCATTTTGCACATTTAGGCGGAATGTTGTTTGGTTATTTCCTTATTATGTACTGGAAGAAAAAATAAAGAATTTTTAAAAGCATGAATCAATACGGTGGACAATTTAATATGCAGAATCCTTTTGCCGACTTGAAGTCTTTCTTCAAGAGCAAGAACATACTGGTAAAACTGATCATTATCAATGTGATAGTTTGGTTGAGCATTAGGGTCCTTATAGTACTGTTTGATCTATTCAACAGCAGTTTGGCTGATACACTCCTACAGTGGCTGGCAGTTCCTGCAGCTTTGGAAAAACTGATCACCCGTCCTTGGACCTTATTCACCTACATGTTTTTACACCTTGATTTCTGGCATATTTTATTCAATATGCTTTGGTTGTATTGGTTTGGCAGGATTTTTCTGGAATATCTTAGTGAACGTCAATTACTCTCTACCTATATTTTAGGAGGGTTGGCTGGAGCCTTGTTTTACATTTTATCCTTTAATATTTTTCCGAAGTTTCAGGATGCCTATGTAATGTCTATCGCACTGGGAGCTTCAGCATCTGTAATGGCTATTGTTGTTGCCATCTCCTATTATGTTCCGAATTATAGTATAAACTTGTTGTTTTTGGGTCCGGTAAGGATCATATATATTGCCTTTTTTTCCATTGTGATTGATATTTTAATGATCCGTTCAGCAAACTCCGGTGGTCACCTGGCTCATTTAGGAGGTGCTATCTGGGGATTTTATTACATCTATATGCTTAAAAAAGGAACCGATTTCAGCAAACTGTTTGCTGCATTTTCATGGAAATATTTAACACAACCATTTATGCGGCCTAAAAAAACGACATTTAAAAACGTTTATACAAACCCCCGAACAACAACTGATGAGGATTATAACCTTCAGAAAAATCAAGATCAGGAAAAAGTAGATGCCATTCTTGACAAAATATCAAAATCGGGTTATGAAAGCTTGACGAAACAGGAAAAAGAACTTTTATTTAGAACCAGCAATAAAAATAAGTAAGCTTTAACCACATTCAAGTGCAGAAGACCATACAAAAAAAACGCATTTCATTTTTAACAGGCTTTTTCCTTCTGCTAAATGGTCTGGCTATTTTACTTTTGCTATTGGCCTATTTATCTGTTTACATCAACCCCAGAAGTTTTTCTATCATTGCTTTTTTTGGTCTCGGGTATCCCATTATCCTGGCAATAAATATTTTTTTTATCGTATGCTGGGGTTTTATAAAATTGAGATATAGTTTTATTTCAATATTATTTATATTGTTAGGATGGAACCATATTGGCCGTCTGGTGCAATTTAATTCATCTGCTGAGATTGATGAAAATGCAAACCAAATAAATATTCTATCCTTTAACATCCAGAATTTTGTTAAAGAAAATACTTCAACCACCAAATACATTGAAAACTTTGAAAATCAGGATGAGATTACAAACTTTATAATTAATCAGAAAGCAGATATAATTTGTTTGCAGGAGGTTTTGTATGATAAAAAAGATTTCGAACAATTTCCGGATCAATTGGGTGTAAAGTTCAATTGTCCAAATACTTATTCAAGGAATTATTATCCCAGCAGGAAGAATAAAATTGATGCCCTGGCTATTTTTACAAAATATCCGATCATAGCTAACGGGTATTTTGAATACCTCGAAAAAACTATTGGCATCTATTGTGATATATTGGTTCATCATGATACTATACGACTCTATAATTTACATCTTGCATCCATTCATTTTAAAAGAGAAGAGTACGATTTTATTACAGA
>DAOVYU010000194.1 GCA_030635465.1 Bacteroidales bacterium
AATATGTGTCCGCCAGTTCCTCAGCGCCTTCGGCAATAAATTGTGCTCTTAAATAACTTCCAAAAGGTTCAGTAACAGAAGAGAATACCCGACCATTATTTGAATTAATGGTGCCACCCTGGGTAGCGGCATTATCTAAAAAATCAAATACTCCATCTCCATTTGGGAGCGGATTTTGTTGTGCATCAAGATTGTCAAGGTTAAAAACATTGATCAAAGGATCACCACTAAAGGGACCTTCTTCAAAATAACCGGTTGGAACACCTGATTCATCACCTGAATACAAAATATTGAGCGTAAAGTCTTCACGATTTACCTGGTAAGCACTTAGGGAATATACATTTTTCATCATCAGGTTCCATAATGGACTCTTGATATCGACATAGGTGCTCTTTATTAATTTCACCCTTAAACAATTCTGGCCCGTTATCCCTTCATCTGAAAATTCACCTACCTGAAATATTGTTGAGTCACCTCCTACCATCTGGTATTGAAATGCAACGGCAAGCATTTGATCGGAGTTAAGAGTACTGTTTAACGAAATAAATCCAAGCTTGGGATTATATGTATACTCATTGTTATTTAACTTACGGGCCAACTCGATCTTCTCAAAATCTTGTCCAGGAGTAAATCCTTTATTTAAAAGGTATGTATTAACAGTATTGATATCTCGCAATTGTTCAACATCATCAAGAACTTGTGGGCTGAATAAATTATTTGCTCTTGTATCTGGGATATCGAAGGGAAAAATATTTGGTGGAGAAGGGGATACCAGGTCACTTTGTATTATTTCTTTTTCACCAATATCAGTAAAAGCTACCAGATTTCTGTTTTCGGTAACAGCTGCACCAATATTTGTTACCCAAACTTCAATTTTAGTAATATTTATTCCAGAAGTAATTATGGGAAGATCACGAAGTGCTGAATCATAACTATCCCTAAAATAGTGAGCAAGGAAGAAGTGTTTATTGTCTTCATAAGCATCTGCTTTAAACAGAAATTCATTGGTTTGAGCCCCGCCTTGAACAGTAATAGTAGATGTTTCGCTTTCCTGCTCAGAAAAAATTGCTGTAACAGTAGTTTTTCCAAATCTTAGTTTTGATTTAATCCCAAATAAACTTTGGCTACCTGTAATTAAAGTACTATTTAAAGGAAGATTAACATCACCAGCTTCAATTAACTGAATAATTTCATCCTCTTCGCCTTCATAACGTAGATTTAACTTATTCTCAAATTCAAATGTCGCTTCAGTATTGTAATTGGTTTTGAATTCAATTTTATCACCAATTTTAGCAATTACATTCATTTGAATCTTTTCCTGAAAGTCAAAATTCACCTGTCTTCTTTGTCTTACATCAATAGTAGGGTCATCGCGAGAATTACCCAATACCTGAAAAATTAGTTCAACAGAACCAGAAGGGCGAATGTCAATTGTACTTCCTCCAAATACCCGGTCAAAAGCTTTACCTCCAATATATATTGATGGGATGATTCCACTCCGGGTACCAACACCGGCTGCTTTTGCGCGTTCATCCCAGTAGTCTTTCACTGAGTTTTTTAGATCGTAATCCCTGTATTCATCCAGTGTCATATATGTAGGAGGCCGGTATTCATTATCTCCCATTTTATGTTCCAGAATGTATTGCCCTGTTTCAGGATCATAGGTAACATCTGATTGAATATTCGAAGGTGGTTTTAAAAATAATGGATTAGTGCTTTCATTCCCGGTATAAGGAAAAGTTTCCTGCTCGATAGGGTAGGGTAGGTTTAAGTGTTGGACTGTGTCGCCAGTTTCAGTAGAATCGGGTGGGAATAAGAATTTGTTAATGCTGTACTTGTTATCAGTAATATGGGAATCCCATGCAGTTGCTTGCAGGGTGGACAATACAAACAACAACACTATAAATAGTAAACTATTTTTAACGATCCGCTCCAAATAAAAAGTCTTTACCAAAATAACAAAACTTTGAAATTCATTACCAAGTAGTAGAATTTAAGGATGGTAAGTTTTTCAAAGTAACAGTTCCACCAAAAAGTTTATAATATTTTCAATGCTTCTTTAATCAAAGTTTCAATTGGAAGTTCTTCTCCTTGCTTTTCCATAATCTTTCTCAACGCTTTTTCAGATGAAACTTTATTAAAACCCAGCATAGTTAATGCTGATAACGCTTCATCTTTGTTAGTATTGTGCTCACTACTGACAAATTCAGCGGATAATTTATTTTTTTCCAGTTTGTCCTTTAAATCAATAATAATCCGCTGTGCTGATTTAGCTCCAATACCCTTTACTGACTGTAATAAAGCTGCATTATTTTCAACTATTGCAGCATGTAATTTTTCGGGTGATAATGATGATAACATAAGCAATGCAGTAGTATTTCCTACACCAGATACAGATATTAGTTGTCTGAATAAATGTCGTTCAGTTTCATCCGCAAAACCATACAATACAAATCCAACCGGTGTGGTTGCTTCATTTTTTATTGATAAATGGGTATATAACCTGAACTGGTCTTTATTTTTTAATTTTGAAAAAGTATTTAAGGATATATTTATCATATAGCCAATTCCATTGCAATCAATGATTGCATATGCAGGATTTTTGTCTGTGAGTTTACCTTCTATATATGCATACATCCTTTAGAAAACCTTTCGTTTGTATTGATTTTTATAACAGCCCGCTAAAATAGAAATTTATATAAATTAAATAAGTAAGGATTAATTTATTTGTAAACATTTTTTTTAGAAAAAACTATTGGAATTGTTTGAATTAAACTGAAACAAATTATTACTTTTACTCACTTGTTAATTAATTCACAATTATAGTAAAGTAATGGACACACTATTAAAAAAAGATGCATTAAAGTATCATGCAGAGGGAAGACCTGGTAAATTGGAGGTAGTACCTACAAAACCGTATTCAACACAAAGGGATTTATCAATGGCTTATTCTCCGGGAGTTGCCATCCCATGCCTTGCAATCAAAGATAATCCTGCCGATGCCTATAAGTATACAGCAAAAGGTAACCTTGTGGCTGTCATCTCAAATGGAACAGCAGTATTAGGACTTGGTGATATAGGTGCCCTGGCAGGCAAACCAGTAATGGAAGGTAAAGGACTTCTGTTTAAAATTTATGCCGATATTGATGTTTTTGATATAGAGGTAAATGAGAAGGATATTGATAAATTAGTTGAAACAGTTGTAGCTATCTCACCTACTTTTGGTGGAATTAACCTTGAGGATATCAAAGCTCCGGAATGTTTTGAAATTGAAAGAAGGATCAAAGAAGCTACTGATATTCCTGTTATGCATGACGATCAGCATGGAACAGCCATAATTACAGCAGCTGGATTATTAAATGCATTGGAAATAACAGGAAAGAAAATTTCCGAGGTAAAAGTAGTTGTGAACGGAGCAGGTGCATCAGCTGTTTCCTGTACTAATTTCTACAAGACACTTGGAGTAAAACCTGAAAATATAATTATGCTTGATAGTAAGGGAGTGCTTCATGCTGATCGTACAGATTTAAATGAGATAAAAAAGCAATTTATTACTGATAAACCTGTGCATACCCTTCAAGAAGCAATTGATGGAGCTGATGTTTTCCTGGGATTATCTGTTGCAGGTGCTTTGAAAAAAGAGTGGCTTAGAAAAATGGCAAAGGATCCTATCATATTTGCACTCGCCAATCCTGTTCCGGAAATACTACCAGAAGAAGCCTATTCAGTTAGAAAAGATATTATAATTGGTACAGGACGTTCAGACTATCCTAACCAAGTAAATAATGTTCTTGGATTCCCCTATATTTTCAGAGGTGCAATGGATGTGAAATCTACTGCCATTAATGAGGAAATGAAAATGGCTGCATCAAAAGCATTGGCAGCATTAACAAAAGAACCGGTTCCAGAAGAGGTCAACATTGCTTATCAAGCCCCTAATTTAACATTTGGAAAAGATTACATTATTCCTAAACCTACTGATCCAAGGTTGATATCATGGGTGGCTCCTGCAGTTGCAAAAGCGGCAATGGATACCGGTGTTGCGAAAAGCCCAATTAAAAATTGGGAAAATTATAGAGAGGAGTTACAAAAACGTCTGGGATTAGGTAATCCGCTTATTCGTCAAATAAAATCACGTGCAAAAAGTAATATTAAACGGGTTGTTTTTGCTGAGGCTGAAAATTATAAGATGCTAAAAGCTGCAGAAATTGTTATCAATGAAAAATTAGCACATCCTATTTTACTTGGCGATGAGGATCTTCTAAAACAAATAATTGACGATAATGAACTTGAACTTCAGGG